>NZ_JABFCR010000041.1:0-27687 GCF_013087555.1 Mucilaginibacter humi | reverse complement strand
CACTGCTTTAGCAGGTGCTTCCTGCGCTTAATTTCTTCAATTGGCCCCTTCCCAAACTTTACGTACCGCCGCCATTTCGCCCTGTGATGATGCCTTATAGTAGCGGGGATAATAATTTTACTTATAGGTTTATGGCTGATAAGGTTAATACTAAACTGGCTGCACAAGGGCCTGCACGAAAAGGAAGTTAATTCATCGGTACGGTCTTTTTTATTGAGCTTGCTTGGCGTAGCTTTAAGGGTGCTGCTTATACTGGGCGTAATGCAGGTAATCGGTATCCCTATGACCATGTTCGCTGCCGTAGTAGCGTCGTTTGGTGTCGCGGTCGGCCTGGCCTTATCAGGTACGCTGCAAAATTTTGCCAGCGGTATCCTCATCCTCTTATTAAAGCCGTTTGATGTGGGCGATAACATTATTACCCGTGGCCTGGAAGGCACGGTAACTTCTATCCAGATATTTTACACTATGGTAAAAACCTTTGATAACCGTATGGTAATAGTACCTAACAGTAAATTATCAAATGAGGTGATCATCAATATCAGCCGGGAAGGTATCAGGCGACTGGACATTGAATTTAAGGTGCCCAATGCGGTTGATTTTAAACAGGTTAAAGCAATACTTGATAAAACCATTGATGAGAATAAAGATTGCCTGAAAACACCCGAACGGCGCATCGGCTTATCTTTAATGGAACTGGATGGTTATAAGATAAACATTAATGTATGGGTAAATGCCCATGGTTTTAATGATAGCCGGCTTAGATTACAGGAAGCTATAATGGATGAACTTAAAAATGGGGGTATTAAATTAGCGGGAATGTAAAAACCATTTGCTATTATTTATTGTTTAAAACCTTAACAAATAATTAATAATATGGACAATAAGGAAAAGTTGGAACCCCTGACAGGGACAGGATCAACATTCACGAAAATTATGAAGTGGAATACTGGTCAAAAGAGTTAGGTATATCGCCAGAAAAATTGCGCGAAGTTGTGAAGGAAGCCGGTACAACGGCTGAAGCAGTACGTGAATATCTAAAAAATAAAAGCTACCACCATGAGCCGGAAAATATGTAGAGAAGCGGGACTTTAACAAAACTGCCGAGCCAAAAGCCGGCCGCAGCAAGGATAAAGACCACCTGATGTTTGTGATACAAAAGCATGACGCCTCAAGGCTGCATTATGATTTCAGGCTCGAAATGGATGGTGTACTAAAGAGTTGGGCGGTGCCTAAAGGCCCGTCTACCGACCCAAAGGTTAAGCGCCTGGCCATGATGGTGGAAGACCACCCGTTTGACTACCGGAATTTTGAAGGCATCATCCCACAGGGCGAATATGGCGGCGGTACCGTAATAGTTTGGGATGAGGGTACCTATGAGCCAATTGAAGAAATTAAGGGCAAGAAAGCGCAGGAAAAGCACCTGCTAAAGCAGTTGGAATCAGGCTCGGTTAAGATAAAGCTGCATGGTGAAAAACTGCAGGGCGAGTTTGCACTGGTTAAAACCCACGGCATGGGCGAGAACGGCTGGCTGCTTATTAAACACAATGACGATTTTGCATCAAAGACAGATATTACCAAAAAAGATAAATCAATACTCTCCGGCAAAACCATCGAAGCCATGGAGAAAACCAGCGAAAAGGTTTGGCAGCACGGGCATGAGGAAGATGTAGAAAAATCAACCAAAAAACTAAAAAAAGCCCCGGCAGAACCGGCTGAGGAAGTGGTGGGTGAAGACCTGGCTGAGGGACAAGTGGATAAGGATCAGCCCGATGTTGCGGCGCTTTTAAAATCAGCCCCTAAATCGGCTGCGCCGAAAAATATCAAACCTATGAAAGCCACCCCGGTGGACGAACCCTTTGACGACCCTGATTGGGTTTACGAAGTTAAATGGGACGGCTATAGGGCAGTAGCTGTTATTGATAAGAAAGGAGCGGAACTGATATCGCGTAACAATCTTCCGTTTGATAAATATTACCCGATCAATAAGATACTTAAAGACTGGCAGATCAACGCGGTTATTGATGGTGAGATCGTTGTTTTGAATGATAAGGGCTTGTCAGACTTTGGCGCGCTGCAAAACTGGCGCAGCGAGGCCGACGGGAACCCTGGTTTATTACGTATTTGATATTTTATGGTACGAGGGTAAAAATCTGATGGGCCTGCCGCTAACCGACCGCCGGGCTATTCTTAAAGAAATATTGCCAACCAATAGCGATAGCGTAAGGCAAAGCAAAGTATTTGCTGCAAACGGTATTGAGTTTTTTGAAGCTGCCGAAAAAGTTGGCATGGAAGGTATTATGGCTAAAAAAGCCGGCAGCGTTTACACCTCCGACCTGCGATCAAAAGAATGGCTCAAGATAAAAGTGCAGCGCCGGCAGGAAGTTATTATAGCCGGCTTCACCAAAAATGCCGGAACATCAAAAGCCTTTAGCGCCTTGGTACTGGCTGTATATGATGGTAAAGAACTAAAATATGTAGGTAAGGTGGGTACCGGGTTCTCCGAGAAAATGCAGAAGGAAATGATGGCGCAGTTTAAGCCATTAATAACTGATAAAAGCCCGTTTGATGTAGAGCCGGATGTGGATAAACCATCCCGCTTCCGCCCGCAGCGGATGGGGGCCAAACCAACCTGGTTAAAACCGGAGTTGGTAGGCGAGGTGGCCTTTGCCGAAGTTACCAGCGATGGGGTTTTCCGGCAGGCATCATTTAAAGGTATGCGTACGGATAAAAAAGCTAAGGATGTGATATTAGAAACACCAAAGGACACCACCGAGACGGTAGAAGAAGCCGATCAGGAAGTGTCGCCTAAAGAGGAAACCAATAAAAAATCGCCTAAAGAAACCCATAAAGCTATTGAACCACCGAAGGACACAGATCGTAAAACCCTGCTTAACCCCAAAGACGAAACGCAGGTACGTAAAATTTGCGGGCACGACTTGAAGTTTACCCATCTGAGTAAAGTTTACTGGCCCGAAGACGGGGTAACCAAACGCGATATGTTTAACTACTACTATCGCGTAGCCGAATATATTTTGCCCTATTTAAAGGACCGGCCAATGTCGCTTAACCGTTTTCCCAACGGGATCCATGGGTCGAGCTTTTATCAAAAAGATGTTAAAGGCAAAGCACCCGATTGGGTGACCAAAACCTTCCCTTATACCACCAGCGACGGTGAGCATAAAGAATATTTGGTAGGATCAGACGAGTCATATTTATTATGGATGGCATCTTTGGGCTGTATAGAAATGAACCCCCGGTTCAGCCGCGTGCAATCGCCGGATAATCCGGATTATTGCGTAATAGACCTTGATCCGGATAAAAACACTTTTGACCAGGTGATAGCAGCGGCGCAGGAAGTAAAAAAGTGCTGGATGCGCTTGACGTCCCTTCCTATCCTAAAACATCAGGCTCAACCGGGATGCATATTTATATCCCGTTAGGTGCTAAGTACGATTATGACCAGTCGCAAATGTTTGCAAAGATCGTGGTATCGCTGGTGCATAAACAAATACCGGATTATACCAGTTTGGAGCGAATGGTTGCCAACCGCAAAGGCAAAATGTACCGGATTTTTTACAGAACCGCCCCGGTGCTACCATAGCCGGCCCATACTCTTTAAGGCCAAAGGTTGGCGCAACGGTATCCATGCCATTGGATTGGGATGAGGTTAAACCCGGCCTTACAATGAAGGATTTTACCATATTTAACTCGATAGACCGTCTAAAAGAAACCGGTGATCTGTTTAAAGGCGTTTTAGGAAAAGGCATCGATTTGGAGAAGACCATTAAAAAGGCGAAAGAAACATTTGGATCATAACAGTTATATGGCAGTTTTTTATTTCATGATTGGCAGGGATTTACCAGTAATGGTAGTGCCGGAAACAAGAGTTTATATGGACGGGCATCCAATTTTAACCCATTCTTATAGTATTTATAAAGATTATACAACTGATAACCTTGATGACTTACTATCGCCGGATGAACAAAAAAACAATCCAACCCAAATTATCTTGGCTATATAACTTTCGAGATCCCCGGCAGAGTATTTAACTATGTGGCCGATGGTATGCAAACCTTATCAAGAGAGGAAGTAGAACAAGCGGTCGAGCAGATCTCGCACTATCGCGACAACCCGGATACCGGAAGCATGTAAATTAACCATACATAGTTTAAATTCCTACGAAAATTTCGTCATCTGTTAAAAAGTGTTAAATTCTACGATATATTCGTAGATATACGAATTGTTCGTATATATTTGTTTTCGTATTCAAATCCAGTTTGTAATTAACGTTAACACTTATATCACAAGTCATGAAAAAGATCACCACAATTTTAGCCATCCTGATGCTGACCATCCAGTTTGGCTGGGCGCAAAAACCCGATACCGCCAAGCTGATAGTGCACTATAAATTTTCGCACCTGCGCGATACCACCCAAAAGGATAAACCCTATACCGAGAATATGGTATTGTTTTTGGGCCAAAGCGCCAGCGCTTATAAAAGCTACGACCGTAAATTGCAGCAGGAAATGATGCAAAAACAGGTTGCACAGCAAATGGCTGAACAAAAAGGATCGGGCCGGTTAAACATCAATGTCCAAAGCCGGGGGCAAACTACCAGTACCGAGTATTATCAATTCCCTGTAGAAGGTAAGTTTATCCGTAAAGAAAGGCTGATAACCCCATATCTTATAGAAGAACCCATGCCGGTTATCAACTGGAAAATAAGTGCCGATACCATGACCGTAGGCAGCCTGCATTGCCAGAAAGCTACCGGCCATTTTAAGGGCCGCGACTATACCGCCCGGTTCACCACCGAAGTACCTTTCCACGCCGGCCCATGGAAATTGAGCGGATTGCCGGGTTTAATAGTGGAGGCTTATGACACCAATAAAGAGGTTGTGTTTAAGTTTGATAATATGGAAGAAGCTGTACCTTTTGTTAAAGCGACCGAGGCAACCCCAGCCCCCGGCGCACCAAAGCTGGTAATGTTTGGCATGGAAGAGGGCAACACCGACCCAAACATTATTGCTGTACCAACCAATGCGGTAAAAACAACCGAAAAGGAATTTAAAAACCTACAGGAAGCCATGCGTAAAGACCCTAATGCTTTTGCACAAGCGGCAATGGCGGGCAGTGGCGGTAGTTTTAGGGCAGCGCCTGATGGGGGCTCCAGCAATATGCGTATCCGGGTAAACGGTAAGGGCCCGGTAATAAACAATCCATTAGAGTTACCTGAGAAAAATAATGAGAAGCCCCGATAAGTGGGTGGGAGTATTCATATTATGGATGCTGCTGTCCGTGGTGTGCCCGGGCCAAACCATCCAGGGCACCGTTACCGATAGTTTGGGTAAGCCGGTAAGCTACGCGGGTGTTAACCTTAAAAGCGGTGGTAACTTAATCGTCGGTTATACTACCACAAATAACAAAGGTGCGTATAGCCTGCAATTACCTGCTGATGTAAACAAGTCCGGCCTTATGCTGGAAGTAACCTGCGTTGGCTTTAAAAAACAGGATAAAGAAATTACTGATTTTACGTCGTCCTATAATTTTAAGCTGAGCATGGCTGTAAATCAGTTGAAGGATGTGGTGATCAAGAATAAACGCCCGTTTTTACGTG
The DNA here is from genome assembly GCF_013087555.1 of Mucilaginibacter humi. NCBI lineage: Bacteria > Pseudomonadati > Bacteroidota > Sphingobacteriia > Sphingobacteriales > Sphingobacteriaceae > Mucilaginibacter > Mucilaginibacter humi. The sequence goes on along the minus strand of NZ_JABFCR010000041.1, from coordinate 22,070 downwards.
TCAGTGGCGATACGCTGAGTTATAAGGTTTCTGACTTTAGCAGTCCGCAGGATAGGGTAATTGGCGATGTGATCAAAAAACTGCCGGGTATTGATGTAGCTAAAGATGGAAAGATAAGCTATAACGGCAAGTCTATTTCAAACCTGTATATAGGTGGTGATAATTTATTGGATGATAAATACAATATCGCCACCAACAATATCCCAAATGGGGTGGTAGACCGTGTGCAGGTAATGCAAAACCATCAGCCGGTTAAAATGCTGCAGGGCAAGGTAAACAGCGACGACGTAGCCTTAAATCTTACCATAAAAAAGATGCCAAACTACAGATGGTAGGACAGGAAACCACGGGTGCCGGCTTACCGGGTAATTACTATGCTGATATAAACGCCATGATGTTTAAGGACAAGTACAAGGCCATAAACTATATTAAAGGTAACAATACCGGCCTTGATGTAACCGGCGACCTGATATCGCATAATAGGAACGATTATTTGTCAAGGATAGATAACGATAAGCCGGGAAGCGTACTGTCATTAGGCACGGCAGGCGACCCGGACCTGCCACGTAACCGTTATTTGTTTGATCAGTCGGGCATGTTGAACTTAAATAACCTTTTGAATTTAAAGAAGGACCTGCAACTGCGGGTTAACTTATCGTACGTGCGCGATAACCAACGACAGGATTATCAAAAAGTAAGTGATATTTATTTGCCGGCAGAAACTATACATTATACCGAAACCCAAAACAATAAACGCCGGCCCGACCTGCTGCACACCCAGTTTACGCTGAATATTAACAGCAGTAAGTATTATTTAAATGACAACCTTATTGCGGACTATAGCCACAATATGGCTTACTCATCATTAGTTACTAACGGATCGGGGGTAAAACAAACATTTAAAGATAACCCGGTAGATGCATCCAACGAGCTGAATTTTATGCAAACCTTTAAAAACAACAGTATTATTGAAGGTTATAGCTATATCAACCACTCGACCGAGCCGGAGAACCGCGTGATAGAACCGGGACTGAACCCTAATATTTTTAATAACAATGCCCCGTACGCACATTTAACGCAGAACGCCAATATCCCCAGTTTTTTCACCAATAACTTTATTACCTATCGCATACCGCGCCAGTTGTTTACGCAGAGTTATAAGGTTGGGTTCAGTATTCAATCGCAAAAGCTAACGTCCGATCTTTCGGTTACGCAGTTAAATAACAGTACCAACCTGGTGTCAGACAGTGCTACGAACAATCTTAACTGGCAGCGCAATAAGTTGTATGCCGAGGCTGGGTATGATATCCCCGGTAGTATATTAAAGGTGAATGTAACACTCCCTTTAACGCTGGTCGGCATTAGTTATAACGACGCGTTTTATCAACTGGATAAAAGGCTTAACCGTTTGTATTTCGACCCGCGGGTGTCGGTTAAATATCAAACCGGCATTGAAGATTTCCTGACGCTGAATTACAACTTCAGGAATTCAATTGGCGGCATACAGGATGTTTACCGGGGCGAGATCTTAACCAACTATCGCAGCCTGTTTGCCAACAATGCCGATTTGACCGAGCGGCAAACGCAAACAGCAGCATTAGGATATAATTACCGCAAGGCTATCACACTGTTCTTTTTTAGCTTAAATGCCGCTTACACACACCAGTATGCCAATAATATCGGGTCGAGTGTATTGACGGCTAATATCCAGCAACGCGTGGTGCTGCCTTTTGATAACAACATTAATTCATGGTCGTTTAGCGGTTTTGTAAGCAAATATTCGTTCGCGCTGCGGACTACCTTTAGCGGCGGACTAACTTATCAAACAACCAAATTAAACCAGATCCAGAATGGTAATGTCCTGCCCTATAATACCTTTAACAATACCATAGGCGGCGGAGCCGAAACAAAGGTGAGCAATAAAATTACCCTTAGTTATAAATTAAATTATATGCAAACCACCAGCAAACCGGTAGGGGGAACCAGCAACAGTAAATTTGAGCGCCTGATACAAACCGCGGCGTTAAATTATAACCCTACAAACAACCTGTTCTTAAGCGCGTCTGCCGATCATTATTACACGCACCAGCAACAGGCCAATGATCTGAAATATATCTTTGGTGACGCGTCAGTACGTTACAAGTTACCAAAAACCAAGCTTGATTTGGAAGTAACTGCTCAAAACCTGTTTAATACGCAAAACTATACCGCTGTTTATTTATCAGCCAACGTTTACACGTCAAGCACTTATACCATACCGGGAAGGATCGTTTTAGCAAAGCTGATGTTTAGTTTGTAATAAAAGTAAGGGAGAAAGCGAGCGGCTGTCACCCTTCAAGGGGCTCAACAAGGTTATGTTTCTTTGAAACTTTTAGTGATACTGTTTTGTCACAACACAAGTGATCCAAATTGCTACAAGTTCGCGGTGAATCACTCAACAGTTCAGACAGCTATCGGGGGTGCGTAAAAACAAGGTCCCGAACCTTAGCGGAACGAGACCTTAATGCAATATGCACCGCCGTGGGATTATACGCCCAAATCTTTAATTATAGCATCCACCTTAGCATCCAGCGCCGCATCGGTTTCATAGTAGGCGTCTTTACTTGCCAGCTTGCCGTTTACACTGCAATAAAACTTGATCTTAGGCTCGGTACCCGACGGGCGGGCAGATATAATGCTGCCATCCGCAGTAACAAATTGCAACACGTCCGACTTTGGTAACTCAATAGCCTTAGTTGTTTTTGAAGCTATGTCGGTTTCAATGCTGCGTTCGTAATCCTTAACCGTTATCACTTTTGATCCGCCTAAAGTAGCCGGGGGATTGGTCCTGAAGGTTTCCATCATGGCCTTGATCTCCTCGGCACCGGTCTTACCTTTTTTGGTGATAGATATCAGCTTCTCTTTATAGAAACCATATTCAAGGTACATATCTATCATAGCTTCAAATAAGCTGCTGCCTTTGTCTTTATAGAAAGCCGTCATTTCGGCAATAAAAGCCGCTGAGACAACTGCATCCTTATCGCGCACTAATTCACCCACCAGGTAACCGTAGCTCTCTTCACCGCCGCCTATGAAGGTTTGCTTGCCTTCAAATTTGGTCATCAGCTCGCCAATGTATTTAAAGCCGGTAAGCGTGTTATAAAACGTAACGTTTTTTGCTGTCGCGATAGCCTCTATCAAATTAGAGGTCACGATGGTTTTAACAATGTATTCCTTGCCGGTTAACTTGCCTTTTTCTTCCCGGCAGTTAGCAAATAGTTTATCAATAAGCTGCCGGTTTGGTTACCATTAAGCAGGATAAACTCATTATTGTTATTCTTAACGGCTATACCCACACGGTCGGCATCAGGGTCGGTAGCCAATACCAGGTCGGCATCTATTTCGGCAGCTTTTTTAAGCGCAAGGGTAAGCGCTTCTTTTTCTTCCGGATTTGGATAAACTACCGTAGGGAAATTTCCATTAGGTATAGCCTGTTCCTCAACTATAGTTACATTCTCAAAGCCAAAGCTTTTTAAAGCACCGGGTACTAAAGTAATTCCGGTACCGTGGATAGGTGAGTAAACAATGCTCAGATCTTTCTGGCGCTTTATAGCATCGGGCGATACAGAAAGCGCGGTTATTTTCTCAATATATTCTTGGTCGATCTCGTCGCCCAGCATTTCCACATTAGCCGCTATGCGGTCAAACTTTACATCATCTATACTTGAAATAGCGCCAACTTCGTCCATCACAGCCTTATCATGCGGCGATACAAACTGCCCGCCATCATCGCCATAAGCTTTATAACCGTTATATTCTTTTGGGTTGTGTGATGCTGTAAGCATTACACCGCTTTTGCATCCTAATTTACGCACGGCGTATGATAGCTCGGGGGTAGGGCGCAATGCGCTGAAGAAATAAACATGGATGCCGTTTGCCGAAAAAACATCGGCAGTAATGCCTGCCAGCACATCAGAGTTATTGCGGCTATCGTGCGCTATGGCGACGCTTATTTTTTCGTTAGGGTAGGTTTTTTCAGGAAATTAGCTAACCCCTGCGTAGCAGAGCCGATTGTATATTTATTTACACGGTTTGAGCCGGGGCCCATTATCCCTCTAAGTCCGCCGGTGCCAAATTCAAGGTCGCGGTAAAAAGAGTCTGTAAGTTCTGTATAGGCTTTGGTATCAATAAGCCGCTGAATTTCAGCTTTGGTGTCAGCATCATAATTTCCTTCGAGCCATGAATTGGCTTTTTTAAGAATAGATGGATCTAATTCCTGCATATATAATAGGTTTATTTTACGTGATCAAATATGATAAAAAATGATTGAGAAACATTTTTGTTTCTAATAATTAAAAATATTATCCCCCTTCGTTTACAATATAATTTAAAACAATCAGAACCAAAGTAATCGCATTTTGTTAAACAGAAAAAGACATCATTATGAAAAATCCATTTGTAAAACAAAATAATACCGCCCTGATAGCTTTGGGTATCACTGGCGCAGCAGCAGCCGGCGCTATAGCTTATTTGTATTTAACCGATAGCGGTAATAATACCCGCAACAAAATATCGGATAGCGTTAGCGGCGAAATAGACAAGTTGGCTAAAACATTTAAAAATAGTTTTAAAGACCGGCGGCAAGCATCATCAGTGATAAAACCAACGTTTCAAAAAAAACGGTTAAGGCAGTTGCAGATCATGTAGTAAAATAATAAAGCAATTTCCTTTAGGTAATAAAAACGCTATCCATTCCGGATGGCGTTTTTTGTTGGTAGCCGGTTTGAGATAATGGCCGTTAAGTAGATCCGGACTAATCAAAAAAACTCCCCAAAGTGCCAAAGTATGCCTGATGGGTCGTGGAGGAAACATTCTCTGCCCCGGGGCTCGGTACGTATTGGGGTTAACTTTACATTTTTGTATTTGGCGGTTAGGTTCAAAGCCAGCAACTCGTCCCAATATCTGGCTACATCGTCAACCTCTAAAAATATCATGGTGTTATCTATCCAATCCTTTACATACCCATCTTGCAGGTAAAATGCAATAGCCCCGGTTTTAAAAACAGATAGATTGTGTGATAATTCGCGTTCTTCAAACCCCGGTCGCGGTAAAAGCTTCTGGATAACTTAAAGTCTTTAGCGCCAATAAATGGCCGGATGGATTTAGCATTATGTTTCATGATACTAAGTTAAGTTAATTCAACTTTTTCATAGTCAGTTCTTTGCAGCGTTACCAGTTCGTGATTTATGCCCGTGTTATGCTCCTGCATGGTAAGTTTTTATAATCTAAGCAGGTTTATGCTTAATTTCTCCTATTTTTAATAAACATATATGATCAATGACAATTTTCCGAAAAACCATATTTATCGCTTTCTTTTCCCTGCTGAATTTTGCCTATAGTAACGGAGCTGTTGTCCGTGCCGGTTTCCAAATCAGCAAACTCACATGCGAATACCGGGTAAACCCTTTGGGGATCGGGCTCACAGCCCCGCGTTTAAGTTGGATCCTGATTGGAAAAGAACACAACCAATCCCAATCTGCCTATGAAATTATTGTAAGCGATAATGAACGCGATATCAACCAATTTAAAGGTAACATTTGGAAGACGGGTAAAACTTCTTCTGGTGAAAGCATACTTGTAAAATACAATGGTAAGAAGCTTAAACCGTTTACAAGATATTTTTGGCGGGTTAGATGCTATGACCAAAATGGTCGGGCCACGCCATGGAGCACTATCCAATGGTTTGAAACCGCTGCTTTTTTGGATACGGACTGGAAAGGAAAATGGATTAGTGATGGCAGTAAACCTTACGAAAAGGATGAAGATTTTTATAAGAATGATCCAGCTCCATTGTTTCGGAGGCCCTTTGCTCCTAAAAGTAAGCTGGCAGCAGCCCGGCTTTATATCAGTGGATTGGGGTATTATGAAGCCTATTTGAACGGAAAAAAATAGGAGACCACATGCTGGATCCGTGCTGGACCGCGTATGATAAAGAGATCTTATATGCAGTGCACGATGTAACTCCAATGGTTAAAAACGGCGCGAATGTGCTGGGGATAATGTTGGGAAATGGCTGGTATAATCCGGCCCCACTTCGTTTTTGGGGTAAAATAAACCTGCGAAATGCGTTAAGTATCGGCAGGCCAAAGGTAAAGGCCATGCTAAGACTAACTTATTCAGACGGCGGTGTTGAGGTAATTGCTACAGATGAAAATTGGGATACTGCACCAGGCCCGATAGTTAGAAATAACGTTTACCCGGGCGAACAATACGATGCCCGGCTTTTCCGTGAGAATTGGTCGAACCCGAAAGGAGATTTATCAGCCTCGAAAAAAGCGGTGCCAACCCGTGGCCCTGCCGGAAAATTGGTTGCCCAACAACAGCCACCTGTTAGGATTACTGACACCATAAAACCAATTGGTATTACCGAACTTAAACCCGGTGTGTTTGTATTTGATATGGGTAAAAATTTTGCCGGAGTTGCCCAAATCAAGGTCAGCGGAAATGCAGGAACGACTATCAGATTGCGTTATGGGGAAGATAAGTACGCCGATGGCAGTATTAATTTGATGACGGCAGTAGCAGGACAGATCAAGAACAGTAATGGTGGCCCCGGAGCCCCCGCGGTGGCCTGGCAGGAAGATTCCTATATCCTTAATGGGAGAGGGGCAGAAACCCGGCACCCAAGATTTACTTTCCATGGCTTCCGTTACGTGGAAGTTACCGGCTGGCCGGGTAAACCAACCCTTAATGATGTGGTAGGAGTGCGTTTACATTCTGACCTGGCTACAAATGGAACCTTTACTACGGACAATGAAATGTTTAACCAGCTCAATGGGGTTATACGTAACACCTTCCTGAGCAATGTTTTTAGTGTACAGTCGGATTGTCCGGCGCGCGAAAAATTTGGCTATGGCGGTGACCTTTTCTGTACCGCCGAAGCATTCATGTACAATTTCGACATGAGTAATTTTTACAGCAAAGTACTCCGAGACTTTGCGAATGATCAGCGCCCTTCTGGTGGGATCACAGAAACCGCTCCTTTCGTGGGCATCGCAGATTCAGGCCCCGGCGAAGGCTCAGGTCCGCTTGCTTTCCGTGCAGTGTTCCCTTACCCGGTAAAAAAGATGTATGATTTCTATGGTGATCAGCGTATTATTGAAGAAAATTACCCCGCCCTTAAAAAGCATATCGAATTTTTGAGATCGAAGGCGAAGGACAACCTGTTTGATAAGGAAGACCTTGGTGACCATGAAGCACTTACTGCTAAGTCTATTCCACTTACTCCTTCTGTTTTTTACTATTTGCAGGTAAGGATTATGGCCCAATTTGCAAGCATCCTCCAGTTTGAAAACGATCGTTTAACCTACAGTAAACTGGCGGATGAGATCAGAACTGCCATTAACAAAAATTTGATCCGCAAAGCGATGGAAAATTTGAGATGGGGACCCAAACTGCACAGGCCATCAGTTTATGGGCAGGGGTTCCCCAAAAGCAGGAAGCGCAAAAAGCTTTGGCACTATTAGAAAATCAGCTGGAGCAAAAGGATTGGCATATTTCTACGGGGATTTTTGGAACGAAGATGATATTTGACGTGTTGAGGAACACAGATAAGAATGAAATCGCCTATCGTGTAGCTAATCAGCGCGACTTCCCCGGCTGGGGTTATATGCTGGCCAATGGGGCTACTACGCTTTGGGAAACCCGAAGCCTTCAGATAATGTATATTCTAAGAACCACCCCATGTTCGGGTCAATCAGCGAATGGTTTTACCGTTCGGTAGTCGGCATCAATTCCGACGCCCCGGGATTCAAAAGAATTTTATTTAAGCCACAACCAAGCGGCGATATGAAGCACGCGAAAGGAACGTATCAATCGGAATATGGCGAAATAGGCGCTGAATGGACGATTGTAAATAACTCTTTCAGCTATAAAGTAAAGGTCCCCGTAAATACCAGGGCGGAAGTTTGGCTGCCAACCCGATACGGACAAACGCTAACTGAGCAGGCAAAGAAGATTGATAGGAACAGCGGCATCAGGTTTTTACGTAACGAAGATGGCTATACTATTGTAGAGGTTGGATCCGGAGAGTATTGGTTTCAAATTCAAAAATAGTGGCTTACCTAAAGAATTATATCGTGAACATGCCCTTAACTCCTCTCTTCACACTCTTATTGTGCTTAAGTTGTGTCATGTCATCCGCACAAAAACAAATCCCTTTATATACCCATGAAATTCCGAATGCAAAGACGGTAAAAAACCGGGGAGTATCAAAAGGCAGATGGCTTGGTAGATTCACTCACCTTTGAGGTGTCAGAACCGACTTTGACGATATTCTTGCCCAAAAAGCCAACAACAAGAACTTCGGTTATCATCATTCCGGGTGGCGGTTATGGTGTATTGCTTACCAAGCGGGAAGGAAGCGACGTAGCAAGGGCATTTGCGGCAATGGGCGTAACAGCCTTTGTGCTTAAATATAGAATACCAAGTGACCGAACCATGATTGACCGGGCAATTGGCCCATTGCAGGATGCACAACAGGCCATCAAAATTGTTCGTCAGCATGCAAAAGAATGGAAACTGGATCCTCAAAAAATCGGCGTGATGGGTTTTTCTGCCGGCGGTCATCTTGCTTCCAGCCCGGGCACACATTTTGAAAAATCTTTGGTGCCCAACGAAGAAAATACCAGCCTTCGCCCGGATTTTATGTTGCTCGTTAATCCTGTGATTAGCTTCAGTGCCGAAATAGGACATACAGGTTCCAGAGATAACCTGCTGGGGAAATCGCCTTCTCCAGAAAATATAGCGCTATTTTCAAATGAACTGCAAGTCGGACCCTTAACGCCGATAAGCTGGCTGGTCCATTCATCTGAGGACAAGGTTGTACCGGTAGCCAACAGTATTGCTTTTTATACAGCATTGCGCAAGTATGGCATCCCGGCCGAACTTCATCTTTACTCAAAGGGCGAACACGGCTTTCTTACAGCGCCTGCATTCGTCGAATGGTTTGGACGCTGCATATATTGGATGAAGCAGGAAAAACTGATGGAGTAACGCTTATCACCATAAATTGGAGCTACAGCTTTGGAATAACTTAATTTGTCAAAACGCCAGTTGATAATATGAGGGGTTTTTGAAAAGTTAAGTTAGGGAAACATTGTCTGTAAAAAAGCCCTGTAATACTTAATTACAGGGCTTTGTATTTTCAGCGGAGAGTTAGGGATTCGAACCCCGGGACCTGTTACAGTCAACAGTTTTCAAGACTGCCGCAATCGACCACTCTGCCAACTCTCCGGGGACAAAAGTACAAATCCGGGCCGAATTGGCAAGCGGGAATTTTACTTTTTTAACATTTTATTAAAAAGCTTATAAGTAATTGACTTTTAAGTTATTGAATTTTTAATCTGACAGCTTTTCTGCACGAAAAGTGTTAAAACGAGGTTTGACGATCTTTAAATTGCGCTTAGAAAGATCAATACTTGCGTTTAATTCGAAACCGATCAGCAATATCAAGGAGTTTAAATACAGCCACAGCATCACTACGATGATGGTACCGATAGAGCCGTATAGTTTATTATATGACGCGCGAAATTGTTAATGTAATAGGTGAAGCCTAACGAGGTTAAAATAGCCAACCCTGTTGCCAGTATTGAGCCCGGACTAAGAAATGGCCACTTTAATTTATGCGATGGCCCGTAGCGGTATAATATTGATATGCTGACGAAAAATATAGTAACAATTATTATCCACCGCGACAATGTCAGCAAGTAGATCCAAAAATGACTTTTGCTGGCTACATGACTTTGTAAATAAGTTATAACACTTTCACCGGCTATCATAACAGCTATGGCTACTATTAGCGCCACAGCAATAACTATCGTAAGCAGCATGGCAATACTACGGCGCTTAAGCCAGGTACGTTTCTCTAATATTAATGATGAGTTATTAAAAGCCTGCATCAGGTTGCTTACACCATTTGTTGCAAAATATAAAGCAGTTATAAAACCTAAGGATAATAATCCCGCGTTTTGGTTCTTTATAATGTCCTCAATTGTGGTTTCGAAGGCAAGGTAGGCGTAGGTTGGCAAAATAGTTCTGAGCAGCTCTAATAGCTTCTCCCGGAAGTTATCAACAGGTATGTAAGCTATCAGTGTAAATAAAAACAGCGTGCCGGGGAAAAGCGCCAGCATAAAGTTATATGCCAGCGATGAGGCTTTATTTAATAAAGAATCTTCTAAAAACTCATTGATCAACGAAACGGTAACGGCATACACAGACAGGTTACCAAAGCCAGGTAATACAATGGTTTTGGTCCATTTAATAAATGCCCGGTATGGTTTTATCCGAAATAATAAACGGTGCACCCACTTCATCTAAAGCTAATTTACTTAAAAAATGGCTTTAATTTATCTAAAAACTCCCGGGATGGCAGGCAAGGCCGACCGGTTTTCATATTTACAAATACAAGCAAGGTCTCTCCGTGGTGGATCAATTCATTTTTTTCGTTGTACAGGTCATACCTGAAATGAATTTTAACGCCGGGCATTTTATCCATAATAACTTTTACAGTGATCTCTTCATCGTACAGCGCCGGTTTTAAATACTTGCTTTTCATCTCCAACACCGGCATCATTATGCCCGATGCTTCCATACCGCTGTAGGTAAGGCCCGTGCTGCGCAACATTTCAACACGGCCAACCTCGTAAAACTCGGCATAGTTGCCATAGTACATGTAACCCATTTGGTCAGTCTCGCCGTAACGTACCCTTATTTTGGTTGAGTGCTCAAACATTTATTTTTTAATGTTACGTTCATCAAGCGCCTTGCGGAATTTTTGCGCGTTTTTATTATGCTCAGCTACGTTGGTAGCAAAGTTGTGCCGGTTAGAGAAATCCTCTTTAGCTACCATATATATATAGTCGTTCTTATCAGGATTTAACACTGCTTTAACCGCGTTTACTGATGGCATCATAACCGGGCCGGGAGGCAAACCTGTGTGCAGATAGGTATTATAAGGAGAGTTAACCGACAAGTATTTGTTTAACACCCTATGGATAGTAAAATCATTCATAGCAAAGATAACCGTAGGGTCCGACTCCAGTTTCATGCCCTGACGTAATCTGTTTAAATAAAGGCCTGCAATAATTGGCATTTCGTCATCATAAACAGCTTCAGCATCAACAATAGAGGCTAATATAGATACTTGTGGTACCGTTAAGTTTAATGCTGCTGCCTGTTGCTTACGCGCTGGCGTCCAAAAGTTTTGATAATGCGTATACATGCGTTTATAAAATTTTTCGGGCGATATATTCCAATACATTTGGTAGGTATCAGGCATTATCATTACAAAAGCATTATCCGTAGTAAAGCCGTATTGTTTAACAAAGTCGGCCGAATCAAGATAATGCAGCAGCGTTGCCGAGTCGGCCTCAAACTTCTTACCTACAAAGCCCGCAAACTGTTCTTTGGTCCTGAATACGTGGAAAGATAGTTGAACTTGTTCCTGCTCGCCCAATTGCAGCATCCGTATAAACTTGCGGTTGCTCATACCTTCATGTAAGCGATACTTACCCGGTTTAACATGGCCCACATATTTCATATTACGCGCCGCCCATGAAAATGTCGCCGTATCCTTAACTATGTTTTTATCACGAATGGTTTTATAAACGTCGTTAAAATTCTCGCCCGTATGGATATATAAGTATTCCTCATTGCCCGTAACATTTGGCCCGAAATATCTTAAATAGTAAAACAATAGGGTACCGCCCAATGCCAGGACAACTATAATTATTAGGGCGACAATAAACTTTTTAAATGTGCCGCCCGCTGATGTTTTTTGTTTAGCCATGATAGTAGTATACGATTAAGCCTGCAATCTCTGCATTGCCAGTAATCCGCCGGTTAAGTTTTTAACGTTTGTAAACCCGTTTTGTAATAAAATGGCTTGCGCCGTTTGGCTGCGTAAGCCCGCCTTGCATATAACAATTATTTCGTCGCTTTTGTTAGGGGATACAAGCGCCAGTTTTTCAGTTAATTGCGATAGTGGTATGTTTTTACCGCCAATATTATAAGTATGGTATTCTATTTCTTCACGCACATCCAACAAAATAAGCGGCTCGTTGCCCTTTAGTTTGCTATCAAAACTTTGTGCATCAATTTGCTGCATTATTGTTTGCCTTGCGTAACTGTTAAGTTAATTTTTGTGCCGATGCTAACCTTAGTCAAAGAGTCCGTTTTCATTGGTGATTGGCTAACTACTATAACATTGCTTGAATCTGTTATCGCGCCCTCATAAGTAATTGTACCCAGTCCCGTGTTCGAATTTTTCAATATAAACCTAACTGCGTCCGTGTCCTGGTTTACCGGGTCAGGTACCTCAACTTCGCTGGCTCCGACGCCGTCGCCCAACACCAGGTCAATTTTTGAACCTTTAGGGATCTTTGTGCCTGCCTTAATAGTTTGTCCGGCTAATCGTGCTTCTAACACTACATTAAGCGCTATATCAGAACGATAAGTAGTATCACCAACCTTTAATCCATTGTTTTGTAAGGTTGCTACGGCCTGTATATAAGGCATCTGGTCAATATCGGGCAATGCCACCGGTGGTGCTTTAAGCACAACCATGGTCAGGTATATTTTACGATGCTCCTTAACGTTAGTTTCGGGATCAGGATCTTGTTCAAGCACGGTACCGGGAGCAGCATCGCCTACATAAACCGAATCTATCTGGTATTCAAATCCCCGGTCTTCTAATATGCTGATAGCTTTATCAATAGGAAGCCCTTTTAATTTGGGAACAGGGATACCAGAGCCATGGTTCGTGTAAAAACCGAGACTAAAAAACGCTATCAATACGATGGCTATAACAGAACCTATAGCCAAAAGTATATTGTTTCTAAAAGATTTGGTTTTTAAATATGCCCCGAGTTTACTCATCTGCAGCCTGTAGTATTATACTTAAATTATGCATCAAACATAAGGATAATTTCGGATTTATGCAGTTTGAAAAACTAATGTATTTATTAACTCACCTGCTCCAAAAATAGCTATATTTGACCGTATGACAATGAAAAACATAGCACTTTTGGCCGGAGGATTTACCGGCGAATACGAGGTATCATTAAACAGCGCTCAAAACATAGCGGCTAATTTAGATAAGACTAAATATAACGTTTACACCATATTAGTTAACCGCGACCGTTGGTTTTATGAGGATGGCAGCGAACGTTTTGATGTAGATAAAAACGATTTCAGCATAACTATAAAAGGAGAGAAGATAAAATTTGACTTCGCCTTTATCACCATTCACGGTACCCCCGGCGAGGACGGAAAGATGCAGGGCTATCTCGATCTGGTGAATATCCCATACAATACCTGCGATGTTACCACGTCGGCTATAAGCATGAATAAGGCTTACACCAAGACCATTGTGCATGGCATACACGGATTAAACACCGCTAAATCACTGCGCTTGTTTAGAAATGACGGACATGATGTTGTTAATATCGCGGCGACTTTAAAGTTCCCGCTGTTTATTAAGCCTAATAATGGCGGCAGCAGCGTGGGCATGAGCAAGGTTTATACCGTTGGCGAACTACCGGCTGCTATTGCCAAAGCTTTTCATGAGGACGACCAGATACTGATCGAGGAATTTATAAAGGGCCGCGAATTTAGCCGCGGTATTGCACGCTTACATGGCAAAATAGTAGTGCTGCCTGCTACTGAGATCATTACTAAAAAGGACTTTTTGATTATGAAGCCAAGTATACCTCAGGCGTTACCGAAGAGGTTACACCGGCCGATCTAAGCCCTGAAAAAGACGCCCAGATAGCCGAGATACTAACCGAAGTTTACCTGCGCCTTAACTGTAAAGGCATGGCCAGGATAGATTTTATCTTATTAGATGATACGCTTGATTTTTATTTCATCGAGATCAATACCACACCCGGCCAATCGTCGGCCAGTTTGATACCGCAGCAGGTGAGGGCAGCAGGTATGAGCGTGCCTGATTTTTACGCCGAACTGATAGAGGGTAACCTGTAATTTTAGCTGCCTGTTTTGTTTCACGAAAATGTGAACAAGGGAGATGCTCTTAAGTTATTGATAATTAGTGTTTGCTAAACAAGGTGAAACACATTATAGTGTGCTAAACCGCTTTTTTAAACGATGTGTAATGTTCAATAACATCTTTCGGGATTTTAGATGCTTTGCCATCGGAACCGGCGTTGATAATGTGGTTATTAGATATTTGAGGTAAACCTAATCAACCTTGTATGGTCAAAAAAATACTCATCACTTTAGTAATAATAATTAATACCGGCGCTGTTTACGCTCAGCAATACACCGCTAAAGATCTTATAGGGCGTTGGCAGGAGGTAAGAAATAAAAAAATTAATATTTGTTTTTTAACAGATTCTACTGCGGCATGGATAATGAACGACGGGTTGCTTCATTATAAAATAAATTATACAACAAGGTTAGATAAAGATATCATCCGGCTTAAATACACACCAGAGATTGATAGAGAGAAACCCGGTACGTCGAGCCCTATATTAAATTTTTAAATGATAGCACCTTTTAATGAGGTCGTTATGGGGTATCCCTAAAGATGCAGATAGTACAAATGAAAAGGTTTCGGTGTTTGTTAAGATCAAAAATCCGGTACCCGGAACAGAAATGCGTTTGCCAACATATAAAGACCTGCTGGGCCAGTGGGTACTCATGTTTAAAAACGAGCCACGCTCGTCTAAATTAGAGTTTGTCGATTCAAAGCATGTAATACGTAAAACCTCAACCACCGCCCTTGAATTAGATTATGTTGCCGATTTTACCAAACAACCTATAACTATTGACTTTTATATAAATAATAACCTGATCAACCAATCATATATTCTTTTTAACAGTAAAGATGATATCAGGTTAGAAAATTTTGATCCCGGTAAACGTAAAGATCATTTTACGGCTTTCGGGCAAAATTATGGGTATAAAAGAGAGAAGCCGCTTTAGTAATATACAACTATCCAATAAACTTATAATAACAAGCCTTGTATATATAAAAGGCTTTAGCTACCTTTGCACCCACAAATAACAAATTAATTAACGCTTTAATATTATTTACGTAATGTATTTAAGTACAGAAGAAAAACAAGCAATTTTCGCAAAGCACGGTAAAGGTGCAACTGACACAGGTTCGACCGAAGGTCAGGTAGCATTATTCACTTACCGTATCGCACACTTAACCGGGCACCTGAAAAAAAACAAACACGATTTTTCAACCCAATTATCACTGCAAAAATTAGTAGGTAAACGCCGCGGATTGCTGGCTTACCTTTACAAAAAAGATATTGAGAGATACCGTGCTATCATCAAAGCTTTACAGCTTAGGGATATCATTAAGTAACTTTAAGTTATTTTTAAAAAAGCCGTCTCTGGTAATGAGATGGCTTTTTTACTTTCTGAATACATATTACACACCATAAAAAAACCGGTGCGCTCTAAAAGATGAAAAGCGCATCATAACGCAAAAAAAGATGAACATAATTAAGAAAGTAATCGATTTAGGTGACGGCCGCACCATCGAGATCGAAACAGGAAAACTGGCCAAACAAGCTGATGGATCAGTAGTAATAAAAATGGGTGATACCATGTTATTGGCTACCGTTGTTTCATCAAAGGAAGCAAAAGAAGGAGTTGATTTTTTACCTCTTTCTGTTGATTACCGTGAAAAAATATGCTGCTACCGGCCGTATCCCCGGTGGATTTTTACGCCGTGAGGCCCGTTTATCAGACTACGAGGTTTTGATCTCGCGTTTGGTTGACCGTGCGTTGCGCCCGATGTTCCCGGGTGATTATCATGCCGATACACAAGTAATGATCTCATTAATATCAGCTGATAAAGATATCATGCCTGATGCATTGGCAGGTTTAGCTGCATCAGCAGCATTATCTGTATCTGATATCCCTTTTAACGGGCCTATATCAGAAGTTCGTGTAGCTAAAATTGATGGTAAATTAGTTATCAACCCAACTTTAAGCCAATTGGCAACTGCAACTTTAGAGTTTATTGTTGCCGGTAACGAGCATGACATTAACATGGTTGAAGGCGAAGGTGCCGAGATACAGGAAGATGAGCTGGTTGAAGCAATTAAATTTGCACACGCTGCTATTAAAGTACAGTGTTTGGCTCAAAAAGAGTTAACTATTGAAGTTGGTAAAACCGAAAAACGCGCTTACAGCCACGAGCATAGCAATGATGAGCTTGAGAAAGCTATCTACGCTGCTACTTACGATAAAGTTTACGCTGCTGCAGCTGAAGCTTCATCAAAAGATGTACGTGCTGCTAAATTCAAAGCTATACGCGATGAGTATATAGAAACTTTAGGTGAGATTGATGACGTTACTAAGTTTTTAGCTAAAAAATATTACCATGATGTTGAGTATGATGCTATCCGTAACCTTGTATTAGATGAAGGCAAACGCTTAGACGGCCGTACAACTACACAGATCCGCCCGATATGGAGCGAAGTTGGTTATTTACCTGCTGCTCACGGTTCGGCTGTGTTTACACGTGGCGAAACCCAATCATTAACATCAGTTACCTTAGGTGCTAAGGATGATGAGCAAATGATTGATGGCGCGTTCATCAACGGTTACCAAAAATTCCTGTTACACTATAACTTCCCCGGTTTCTCAACCGGCGAGGTTCGTCCTAACAGGGGTGCAGGCCGTCGCGAGATCGGTCACGGTAACCTGGCTATGCGTTCGTTAAAACGTGTATTACCTGCTGATGATGCAAACCCTTACACTATCCGTGTAGTATCTGATATTTTAGAATCAAACGGTTCATCATCAATGGCTACGGTTTGCGCCGGTACATTGGCTTTGATGGATGCCGGTATCAAAATCAGCAACCCGGTATCTGGTATCGCTATGGGATTGATCACTAACGAAATGGGTACAAAATATGCTATCCTTTCTGATATTTTGGGTGATGAAGATCACCTGGGTGATATGGACTTTAAAGTAACAGGTACCAAAAACGGTATTGTTGCTGTACAAATGGACCTGAAAATAAACGGCCTTTCATGGGAAGTGTTAACCAACGCTTTAAACCAAAGGCTAAAGATGGCCGTTTACATATCCTTGGCGAAATGGCTAAAACCATTACCGCGCCACGCGAAGATTACAAACCACACGCTCCGCGTATCGTTACCATCCGTATCGACAAAGAGTTTATTGGTGCCGTTATCGGACCTGGTGGCAAGATCATCCAGAAATGCAACGCGAAACCGGGGCTACGATCTCTATCGAGGAAGTTGGCAACCGTGGTGTAGTTCAAATATTTGCTGATAACAAAGACGCAATTGATAAAGCAGTATCACGTATAAAAGCCATCGCTTCAAAACCTGAAGTTGGTGAGATTTACGAAGGTAAAGTAAAATCAATTATGCCATTTGGTGCATTTGTTGAAATTATGCCGGGTAAAGACGGTTTGTTGCATATATCTGAAATAGACCACAAACGTATTGAAACCATGGACGGAATTTTTGAAGTTGGTGATGAGGTACGCGTTAAATTATTAGATGTTGACAAGCAAGGTAAATTAAAACTTTCGCGTAAAGTTTTATTGCCAAAGCCGGAAGCAGCTAAATAATTTTTATTATAACTTATACAGTAAAGGCCTTAGCAATAAGGCCTTTACTTTTAAACCGGAATTTTGTTTTAACTATTTTGTTTTTTTTTAAAACAAAAAGCGGTTTTCTGATATTTATGTCAGTTATAGTGTTGATAAAAGCTAAAAGGCCGATCTGTTGAAAAAATGACATCTACTCCGCATGACCCTTTAGATTTTCTTAATAGCAACAATAATTCAGGTAAACCGGCAGGTCCCCATGCTGATTTAGTCCAGTTGTTATTGTATGAAATTATAAGGGTAAAAGAATTGATTGCCTATTACGACTCCATCCCCAATGGCGCGGGGCAGCTTGGTGCCTCAATTTTAACCGAGCTGGTTACCGAAGCCTATAACTCGTTAGTTAATTACGATGTTGTGCTGATGAAAAAATATTATGATCTTTTATTGAATTGTGACTAAGTTGTGATTAGTCATTAGTCATTGGATGGCGTATTTTCTGTTTGCTAATAAAGTCACCACAATTACCCACAATTAATATATTTGCAATAACTAATAACTAATGACACAATGACCAATGACCGCTTAATCTCCCCATCAATCTTAGCTGCCGATTTTGGTAATCTGCAACGCGATATCGAAATGCTTAACAAAAGCGAGGGCGACTGGATACATGTGGATATTATGGATGGGTTGTTTGTGCCTAACATATCATTTGGTTTCCCGGTAACAGAGGTGGCGTATAAACATGCTACGAAGCCCCTTGACGTACATTTAATGATTGTTGACCCTGACAGGTATATCAAACGTTTTGCTGCCGCAGGCGCGGCCGGTATCACCGTACAGTTTGAGGCTTGCCCAAATTTACACCGTACCGTGCAGGTAATTAAAGAGACCGGTTGCAGGGCAGGGGTGGCCATTAACCCGCACACGCCGGTGGCTATGCTGGTTGATATTATAGGCGAGCTGGACCTGGTGCTGGTGATGTCGGTAAACCCCGGCTTTGGCGGGCAGCATTTTATTGATAATACCTACAAAAAAGTAGCCGAAGTAAAAAAACTGGCAGACGAGTGTAAGCCTGATCTTTTTATAGAGGTTGATGGCGGGGTTGATCAAACAAACGCCGGTAAATTGTTTTCGGTAGGGGCAAATGTATTGGTGGCGGGCAGCGCGGTATTTGCGGCTGCTAACCCATCGGCCATGATCTCGACCCTTAAACATGCCTGATTTTTATTACAATCGTAATAGAAATAGTGCCCTTATTTTCATTTTATTCAATATCATCGCCTAAATAGCCAATTTTATAAAACATTTGTATTTTTTAAAATAAATGCAAATAAAACCTATAAACTTTGCCGAATTAATTACCTTTGCCCAATCAAAATATAAACTTTACAATATTATATTTTGTACAAAACCAATTTTCAAAACATATGAAACATAACTTTGGTGCCGGTCCCGGCATCTTACCTCATGAAGTTTTAAAGCAAGCAGCCGCCGCGGTGGTTGATTTTAACGGTATCGGTTTATCTCTTTTAGAGATTTCGCACCGTTCGGCCGAGTTTGAGGCGGTTTTAGATGAGGCCGTAAAATTAGTTAAAGAGTTATTAGAAGTTCCGGAAGGATATTCGGTATTGTTTTTACAAGGCGGTGCAAGCACGCAGTTTGCAATGGTGCCTTATAACCTGTTGCCATCAACCGGTAAAGCAGCTTATGTCGAGTCGGGCGTATGGGCTAACAAAGCATTAAAAGAGGCTAAGTTTTTTGGCGAGGTGGATGTTATCGCATCTTCAAAAGAAAGCAACTTTACTTATATCCCTAAAGATTATACCGTACCAGCTGATGCGGCATATTTACACTTAACATCAAACAATACCATTTACGGTACGCAGTTGCATGAGTTCCCGGCATCTTCAATACCCGTGGTTTGCGATATGTCATCGGATATTTTCAGCCGTAAAATTAACGTTGCCGATTTTGGTATCATTTACGCAGGTGCGCAAAAAAACATGGGCCCTGCCGGTACTACTTTAGTAATTGTTAAGGATGAGATCTTAGGCAAAGTTGATCGTAAGATCCCGGCAATGCTTAACTACCGTGTACAAATAGAAGGCGGATCAATGTATAACACCCCACCGGTGTTTGCTATCTACGTTTCAATGCTGACATTAAACTGGCTGAAATCAAAAGGTGGTGTTGAAGCTATCGCGAAAGAAAACAAAGCAAAATCAAAGGTATTGTATGACGAGATTGACCGTAACCCCATGTTTAAAGCGGTGTGTGCTGTTGAGGACCGTTCGGACATGAATGTATGTTTTGTTATGGAAAACCCTGAGCTGGAAAAACCATTCCTTAAACTATGCGACGAAAAGGGCATAGTAGGTATTAAGGGCCACAGAAGTGTAGGCGGTTTCCGTGCTTCAATATATAACGCGTTGCCAATAACCAGCATTTATGTGTTGGTTGACGCAATGCAGGAGTTTGCAGAGAAAAATAAATAGGTTGGTTTATTAGTCACTGGTCATTCGTCATTAGTATGGCAAATGTTACCAATGACTAATGACTTAATGACTAATGACAAAAAGACAATGATCAAAATATTAGCTAACGATGGGATAGACCCTATCGGTAAAAAGATGTTAGAGGATGCCGGTTTTGAGGTTGATACTAACAACATACCACAGGATGAATTGCCTGTTAAATTACAAAACTACGATGCCATTACCGTGCGCAGTGCAACTAAAGTACGCAAGGCGTTAATTGATGCCTGCCCTAACTTAAAGCTAATTGGCCGCGGTGGTGTAGGTGTTGATAATATTGACGTGGAGTACGCGAAAGAAAAAGGCGTGGGTGTATATAATACTCCTGCATCTTCATCATTATCAGTAGCTGAATTAGTGGTTGCGCAACTATTTACCGGTGTGCGTTTCCTGCATGACAGTAACCGCAAAATGCCGGTTGATGGCGGTACCAAATTTAACGATCTGAAAAAAGCTTATGCTAAGGGTATTGAGCTGCGTGGTAAAACTTTAGGTATTGTAGGCTTTGGCCGCATTGGCCGCGAGGTAGCTAAAATAGCTATCGGTATCGGTATGGATGTGATCGCTTACGATCTGTTCGAGTTCAATCCTGAGGTGGAGATCGTTTTAGGATCAGGCGGTACAAAAGTTAATGTTGCTGTTAAAAAGCTACGTTGGACGAGATTATTAAAACTGCTGACTTTATCACCCTGCATACTCCATTTATTGACAAAGCCTTAATTGGTGCCGAAGAACTGGCAAAAATGAAAAAAGGCGTGCAGTTGATCAATATCTCACGCGGTGGGTTGATCGACGAGTTAGCGTTGATCGATGCATTGAACAGCGGCCGGTATCATACGCGGCGTTAGACGTGTTTGATAACGAGCCAACTCCGCGTGCTGAGATCTTGTCTCATCCAAAAATATCATTAACCCCACACATCGGCGCTGCTACCAATGAAGCCCGGAGCGGATAGGTGTAGAGTTGGCCAGCTTAATTATTGGTCACTTTAAGAAATAATAGAACTTACAACAATTGTAAAAAGCCTGCTTGAGTGATCAAGCAGGCTTTTTACAATTGTCATCCTGAGCGATAGCGAAGGATCTGCAAACTATGCAATCGCCGCCCGGCAGATGCTTCGTTCCTCAGCACGACAAACGCTTTAAAGTATGTAGCTTACTCCCTTTTCAGGTATCACAACCGGGTATCCATCATCAGCCAAACTATCAGCCAATAACTGCATGCTGCTTTCCTCGCCGTGTACCGTAAACTCCTTTAAGGTTGGCCTTATCCTGCGTTTTAATGTTGTTTACCAGGTCTTCGTGATCGCCGTGGGCGCTCAGGACGTCTGTCTGTTTAATGGTGGCATATACAGCCAGATCACGGTCCTTTATGTGGACTATCGAATCACCGCGCAATAAACGGTGGCCCAAAGTACCTTTGGCGCAATAGCCTATAAACAGGATGGTGCAGTAATAATTCTGGATATTATAAAACAGGTGATCCTGGATGCGTCCTCCTTCCAGCATTCCTGCTGATGAGATAATGATACAGGGCTCGAAATAATTAGAGATCTGGCGGCTATCCTTTAACGACTCGATGTATTCTAAGTTATCAAACTCAAACTCATCGCCCTGTGCCCTGTAAAAATCCTGCGCTTCTTTGTTTACCAGGTTATGGTATTTACGGAAGATACCCGTAGCCATACTCGCCATAGGGCTATCTACAAAAACTTTAACCGGCGGCAACAAACCGCTGCTAAAGATCTTGTTCAACGAATAAACCAACGATTGCGTACGCCCGATACTAAACGCCGGGATAATTAACCGGCCTTGCTCTTTACGCAGCATTTTTCAATCACCTCAACCAGCGTTTGCTCAACTGATTTATCTTTGGTATGCATGCGTCCGCCGTAGGTTGATTCGGTTACTATAAAATCT
>NZ_JABFCR010000036.1:0-28007 GCF_013087555.1 Mucilaginibacter humi | reverse complement strand
CAAAATTACAATGAATAAAAAAGCACTATTAGCTTTCTGCCTTTTAATTTCTGCTTTTAGCTTAAAGGCGCAGCAACACCGCTTTAATCCTGATACTATACTTACTGTGGTGATAGATTCACCCGTTAATATCCGTTCGCACCGATTAAACGCGCAGGATTTTATTGATGCCGTATTAGCCGACACCGGCTTTTACAAAGCCTTCCGAAACATGAAGCGCTACGGCTTTACTGCCGAAAACAACATTTATACTTACGATAAGAAAAATAAGATCGATGGCGAGATTCACCGCCAGATCAGGCACACGATAGTAAACGGGAAGCCTAAAGCCGAATACTTATTAAAGCAGGATAAAGGCAATGTCTATAAAAAGAATGGTAAATACGAACTGTATACGGTAGAGCTGTTTGATTACATCTTTGACAACGCATATAGGTCTGAGTTCAGTACAGACGAATCATTAAATGCGGGAGGTAAGAATGGATCATACAAAGCCAAGGCAAAGGCGTTAATGTTCACACCGGGACGCAGGATTTCCGGACTCCCGTTCCTGAGCAGCAAAACCGAGATATTTAGCCGTGATATGCGGCAATTTTATAACTATGAATTTGCCCGGGGTAAATACCTCGACAGCATACCTGTTTATCGATTTAAAGTAATAAGAAAGCCCAGCACAGCCGACGGGGACGTAATGATCAATGAGCTTACTACCATATTTGATATGCGGGATTTTAAGATCCCGGGACGGTATGTAGACATGAGATACGATAACTTATTCTTTGATTTTAATGTGAAGATGAATATTGAACTGATACCCTTTAACGGCGAACTGCTACCTGCAAAAATGAGCTACCAGGGGCAACTGGGACATCCCTTTCCATAAAGAAGAACGGTCAAGCTTTTTGATATTTCACAGAAACTACAGTAAATAATAAATACAAAGCCCCGCACAATTTCTCATGCAGGGCCGTATCATTGCGTTAGGAATTTCTGTTTACTTACTTATTGCTTTCAGCATTTCTTTTACAGCTGCTTCCAGTTGCTGGTCATCGCCGGTTAATACTTTGTTGTAATCGTTAAGTACCTTAATGTCCGGTTCAAGCTCATGGTTTTCGGTAGCATGGGTTTCGCCGGTTCCCCAGCTGCCCACCATCGGTATACCAAAGGTCAACGAGTTATCTATCAGGTTTTCCCACCATACGGCTGTACCTGTACCCGCAACCGGCATACCTACCAATTTACCAAGGCCCAGTTCTTTGTAAGCATATGGGAACATGAACGCGTCAGAATAGTTGCCCTCGTTCATCAGTACGCAGCTTGGTTTGGTCCACTTGTTTGATGGTTCCCCACCGGTGGTTACCGCTCCCTGCGGGCGGAACGAGAAGTATTTTTACCACCCAAAAAGGTCACCAGGTCATCATGCAGCCAGCCGCCGCCATTAAAACGGGTATCAACTATTAATGCTTTTTTGGTTAAATTTTTTCCTAATACCTTATCAAATGTTGTGCGATAGCTGGCTTCGTTCATGCCTTCAATATGCACGTAACCCACCCGGCCGTTTGATAAGCTATCTGTTAAATGCTCCATCCTTTTAACCCAGCGGTCATACAACATCCCGGTTTCGGCACCGGCAGCAATAGGCTTTACAGTTTCGTTATAAACTGTTTTGGTAGCGGGATCGTGGAAAGTAATAAGCGTGTATTTTCCTGCCTTGTTATTTAGCAGTTTGGCCCAGTCGTCTTCGTCAGTAATGGCCACCCCGTCAATCTTATCAATAACATAACCCTTTTTCATTTTGCTTTTTGCAATATCAAATGGGCCGCCGGTAATAATATCGCGTACCAATAAACCATCGGCACTGCTGGTAACGTCATATAATAAACCTAAAGCGGCTGTTCTGTCGCCATCAGGGAAACTGGCCGAGTAAATGCCGCCGGTATGCGACACATTCAACTCACCCAATAACTCGCTCAGCAATACCGGAAATCGTAGTTATTACCCACGTAAGGTAAAAACTGTGCGTAGTTTTTTTGGTAATAGGCCCAGTCTACGCCCTGTAAATTAGGGTCGTATAATTTTTTAGGAACCTGTTTTACGATGTGCTGAAAAATATACTCGCGCTCTTTAGCCGCATTTAAGGTAAATGTAGCGCTGATAGGTATATTGGTAACTTTACCGTTATCCACATCTATCTTCATAGCGCCACCGCCCGACATCATGAATAAAGACTTACCATCCTTGCTCATGATCAAGCCGCCGCCGCCGGCGTTAATTTCAGACAGGATCCGGTTTCACGGGTGCGGGTTGATAGCACCCATAAATTATACCCCTTATCATAAGCGGCCGGGTAGTATAGCTTCTCGCCATCTTTTGATAATTTAGAGTCGCCTATGCGCGCAGATGTAAGTGTTAACCGTACGGTGCGATCATCCGGGTTATCCGGGTTAGGCACAAATTCCGGTATTGTTGGTGGTTTCACCTTCTCTTTTTGGCTTTGGCTATACTGTCTGCTTTGGCCTGTGCCTTTTTAATATCAACCGAATCGCGTTTGCTTATTTCAGTTTTTATGGCGAGGTCCTCTTTGCTCAGGTTGAATTTATCCCGGGCATCCTGGTCAAAAAACTTGGCGTAGATATCGCCCTGCGCACCGCGGCTCAGGTTTTTCATGCCTTGCTTGTCGGTGGTCCAGTACATCATTTTATCGCCCATCCCAAATTGAGGGTTATAGTCATTAAAACCGCTTTCGGTTAGGTTTACACGGCCTTTTGAGCCATCGGCTTTTATCAAAACGATTTCGCTGCTGCCTAAGGCATTGCCTTCGGTTGATTGCGCCAGGATATATTTACTATCGGCCGACCATTTAAAATTTTGATCGCCATCGGCATACGAAAAATTAACGCCGGCGGGAAGTATTGCTATAGCGGTTTTTTTAGCGATATCATAAACTTTAATAATGTTGCGCTCTTCTAAATAAGCTATTTTTTTGCCATCCGGCGATGGCATCGGCTGAAATTCATCTTTATCTGTAGCAATAACCGGTTCGGTATTTATAGTGGTAGCGGCATAAAACGAAGGTTCGCTTTTGTTGGCGATACTTACCTTATAAATGTCCCACGATTTTTCATTCTCTACCGAGTAGAGGATGCTTCTGCCATCCGCAGCAAACTCTATCATGCGTTCTGGTAAGGTGTGTTGGTAAGGCGTTTTACAATTCCGCCTTCAACTGATGACGCGAATATTTCGCCGCGGTATACAAAGGCGATCTCCTTACCATCAGGAGATACCGCCATGTCAGACGCGCCGCCCCTGATACTGATGTTTTGTGTTTGATCGCTGTTAAAATCGGCGTTAACCGCAATGTTTACTTTTTGTGGCGACTGGCCCTCTTTTAAAGTATAGATATCGCCATTTTGGGTAAAAGCAAAAGTGCCGTTATCCGCGCGTGACAGGTTGCGCACCGGGTTTTTATCAAATTTGGTAAGTTGAGTTACCTTACTTACATCAGCTTCTGTTGATTTAAAAAGGTTTTGGTTGCCATTGCGTTCGCTCAGGTAATAAAACGCGCCTGCGGTGCCCCAAACAGGCTCACGGTCCTCGCCATTAAAGGTTGATACTTTAGTGTAGGCCCCGGTTTTGATGTTGTAGGTCCAGATATCGCGGGTTACGCTTGAGGTATGGTGCTTGCGGTAAGGATTTTCATATCCTTTGGCATCCTGATAAATAAATTTATCACCGGCTTTGTTAAAGTGTACAAACTCGGTACCGGCCGAGTTTACCATCAGGCTGCGGCCACCTGCAGTGGGTACTTTGTATAATTTAACGTAAGTGCCGTCGCTTGGGAAACGTACCGCGCAAGGCTTGCCCCGCTCAATTGCCGCGGTGGCTGTTACCTTTGTCTTGATACAAAGGTAACCCAAAAATCAAGTCAGGCCGATCGCTGCCATCGCTCAAGGCCAGACTCCCGGCCGCGCGCCCTGACAGGCCTTTGCGCCTCTTTGCATTTTTCATTAACATAACTAAAATGTTGGTTCATTCCTAATCGTCATACAAAAAGCTTCGGGCGAAACTGATAAAACAAACTGGGCCGTGCGTGGGCAAAGGCATTGGTAATTTTTTGCCATGCGCGTTGCCATTGTGCGAGCGACTGGGGGCAAAAGGACCGGGCCTAAGGTTTTAGCTGATTTTGCAGCGTATAAGGCTTGTGCGGCAAAGAAGCCTCCCGGATGACTTGATTTTTTTGGTTACTTTTTCATCAAGGAAAAGTGACAAGGCCTCCGCGGCCATAGCGGGGCAAGCTAAGAGCGTAAAGGCAAAACGGTGGTAGGTAACCGCTTAATCAGCGAGATTCTAGGTAAATAAAAAGCCCATCTCATTGAAACGGACTTTAATTTTTTAAAATTCAGCATTCTTCGGGAACCTTGGGAAAGGTATCACATCCCTGATATTACCCATACCCGTAACAAACAGCACCAAACGCTCAAAGCCTAAACCAAAGCCTGCGTGCGGACAGCTGCCAAAGCGGCGGGTATCAAGGTACCACCAAAGCTCGTCTTTAGGGATGCCCATTTCGTCCATACGGGTTTCCAGTTTGTCCGTGGCGCTCTTCACGCTGGCTTCCGCCAACGATCTCGCCAATACCCGGGAACAGGATGTCCATTGCGGCCACGGTTTTACCGTCGTCGTTTTGGCGCATGTAGAAGGATTTGATCTCCTTTGGATAGTTGGTTAATATCACCGGTTTTTTAAAGTGCTTCTCAACCAAATAACGTTCGTGCTCTGATTGCAGGTCGGTACCCCAACCTTCAACCGGATATTGAAACTTCTTCTTTTTATTCGGGGTCGATTCTTTTAATATCTCAATTGCTTCAGTATAAGTTAAGCGCTCAAAATCATTAGCTAAACAAAACTGCAGCTTTTCGGTCAGGCTCATTTCAGAGCGCTCATTCTGCGGTTTTTGTTTCTCTTCATCTAACAAACGCTGGGTTAAAAACTCAATATCCTCGCGTTTTTCTCTAAGGCATAAGCAATAACATATTTTAATAGCGCTTCGGCGGTGTCCATGTTATCAACGATATCGGCGAAAGCCATTTCGGGCTCAATCATCCAAAACTCGGCCAGATGGCGGGTAGTGTTACTGTTTTCGGCACGGAATGTCGGTCCGAATGTATAGATATCGCTCAAAGCCATAGCACCAAGCTCGCCTTCTAACTGGCCGGAAACGGTTAAGTTAGCGGCACGGCCAAAGAAGTCTTGTTTGTAATCAACCTCGCCGTCAACTTTAGGTACGTTATTCAGATCGAAGTTGGTAACGTGGAAGGTTTCGCCTGCGCCCTCGGCATCACTTGCGGTGATGATGGGGGTATGCAGGTAAACAAAGCCGCGTTCTTCAAAAACTTGTGGATAGCAAATGCCAGGCTATGGCGCACCCTGAAGATGGCGCCGAATGTGCTGGTACGGAAACGCAGGTGAGCATTTTCGCGCAAAAACTCCAGGCTATGTTTTTTGGTTGGATAGGATATTTTTCGGGATCACTATCGCCTAAGATCTCTACGGTATGGGCTATCACTTCAACGCTTTGGCCCTTGCCTTGTGAGGCGATGAGTTTACCAAAAACGCTGATGGCAGCACCAACGGTAATACGCTTTAACAGCGCAGGATCAGTATTTTCAAAATCAACAACTATCTGTACGTTATTATTGGTCGAACCATCATTTAAAGCAATGAACCGGTTTTGGCGGAAGGCGCGAACCCACCCCTTAACGGTTACATCAATATCTGTAGTAGTGCTTTCTAATAATGCTTTGATCTTTATACGCTGGCTCATTGTTGCAAAAAATTTAGAGCCGCAAAAATACAATTACTTATCTAATTTTAACCTAAATTGCCCGGGAAAATAAACCCGTGTGGTATCAAATGCTGTATTGCCGGTTGGTGTTGCAAGCTTAAAAGTAAGGTTGAATGATCCTGTTAACCATTCTCCTTTGCTCTCTTCCAAAGTGCTGGTTTGGATATAAGTATAAAATGTATTATTAGCAGTATTATCTAACTTGTAAATTAACGTCCCAATATTGATATATCCATACTGGTAAAATGTAGCATCTATTTGCTTTTGGTACGAACCATTAATTAATTTGCTTGTGCTATTATCCAAACCAAACTTTAACTTAATACCGAAGACGTACTTTGTGCTATTGCTTGAAATGGTTAATGTATCACTCTTTATGGTATCAGAAAAATTTGATTCAGACCATGGCATACTACTTCCTTTTTTACGGTACCCCAAATACCTTTACCAAAGGAAAATGGTGGCGCACAACCACATTTTTTACTGCATGAAAATAGCCCGGCGCAAATAACCATCAAAAATAATGTTGGTAAATATTGTTTGATTTTGGCGTGATACATAGGTTATGATTGGTTATTCTAATTTACGATTAGTATTAATGATTACCAAATCGTAATATGCAATTAGACTTGCGAAGTTTAAAAAAACTTCGTAAGTCTTTTAACTAAGTTTGCATCATGAATCCCAAACTAAGCCTGGTACTCGGCATTATCTTCATCTCTTTCTCACCCATATTTGTGAAGCTGGCCGATGCATCGCCGGTGGTTTGCGCATTTTACCGTATTGTATTTGCCTGGCTATGTTTACTGCCTTATTGCCTGTACAAAGGTAACCTTAAAATGGAGCGCAAAGACATTATCCTGGCCCCGGTAAGCGGTTTGGTTTTTGCAAGCGACGTAGCCGTTTGGAACGTATCTATCAAGATGATCAGCGCCACCGTATCGACGCTATTAGCTAACCTGGCCCCGGTTTGGGTGGGCCTGTTAAGCTACCTTTTGTTTAAAAAGAAATCGGGCTGGTTGTTTTGGCTGGGTACTGCAATTGCCATTGCAGGCATGGTTATACTGGTAGGCATAGCTAATGTGCTGCAATTAAGGTTTAACCTGGGCATTGTGCTGGCAGTTGCTGCCAGTATGTTATATGCTACTTACATATACATAACCAAAGATGTTTTAAAGCGAATAAGCACGCTGCCGTTTATGTTTTACAGCATGCTGGGTTCGCTTGTGTATTTGTTGATCGTAAGTAATATTTTGGGCGATGAGCTGCTGCACTTTAATTTAAAAACCGGGGCAGCTTTGCCGGTATGGGTATAATATGCCAGTTGGCGGGGTGGATAACCATCAACTATGCCATCAGTAGGTTAGAATCAACCAAAGTGTCTATAGCCTTGCTTAGTCAAACCGTTACCACGGGATTATTGGCTGTGGTATTGTTAGGCGAGGAGCTAAGTGTTGTTGAAATTATTGGAAGCGTAATTGTGTTGGCTGGAATTGCGATTACGTTTTTGAAACCGAAGGTGGTGGCTTGATCAGACTTAGTTTTTAATAACTATATAAGTTATATAAATCAGGTTATAGTATAAGTGTATGTTTAAACAACTAATATATTTGGCAATAAGCTCATTATCAATCGGTTAAATCCTGAATTTTGTTTCATTTTGTTTCATGGTTTTTCGCAATTTGTTTATATTCAGTACGTTAAGTCGAAATCTTGTTTCACTTGTTTCATTTGTTTCACCTGTTTCATGAAACAAACACAGCTACACAAATAAATATTAGTAAATTAACGCCTATTATTTACGGCAACCAATAATTGCCCTACATTTGCATTTTAACGCATGATACTAAAATCAACTATCGACCGCATTATGGAAGCCACAGACATTGTGGAGGTGATAGGCGAGTTTGTGCAGTTAAAAAAGCGTGGCGCCAACTACGTGGGCCTGTCGCCCTTTGTTAATGAGCGTACGCCGTCGTTCACGGTGTCGCCGGCAAAGGGTATCTTTAAGGATTTCTCATCTGGCAAGGGCGGCAGTGCCGTTACCTTCCTGATGGAGCTGGAGAAGTTTACCTATCCCGAAGCGCTGAAATGGCTTGCCAAGAAATACGGCATAGAGGTTGAAGAAACCGTTGACGCGCCAGAGGACCGCGAAGCTGATAACCGTCGCGAAAGCCTGATGATCGTATCCGGCTTCGCCGCCAAGTTCTTCCACGAAAGCCTGCTGGATACCGACGAAGGCAAAGCCATAGGCTTAAGTTATTTTAAAGAGCGCGGCTTTACTGCCGATACGATAAAGAAGTTTGAGCTGGGCTACTCGCCCGATCAATGGGAAGCCTTTACCGGCGAGGCCCTGAAACAAGGTTATAAGGAAGAGTTCCCGGTTGATAGTGGGCTATCTGTTAAGCGCGATAACGGGAACCTGTACGATCGGTATAGAGGGCGTGTGATGTTTCCGATTCATAGCTTTACCGGCCGCGTCATCGCATTTGGCGGACGAACGCTGAAAAGCGACAAGAATGTGCCCAAATACGTTAACTCGCCCGAGTCGGAGATCTACCATAAATCAAACGTACTATATGGGTTGTACTTCGCCAAGAAAGCCATAAGGGAAGAAGATAACTGCTACCTGGTTGAGGGTTATGCCGACGTTATATCGGTGCACCGTGCGGGGATAGAGAACGTGGTGGCATCGTCGGGCACGTCATTAACTGTCGAACAGATCAGGCTGATAGGCCGTCTCACCAAAAACATTACCATACTATATGATGGGGACGCGGCAGGTATTAAAGCCGCCGTACGCGGTCTGGACTTAATCCTCGAAGAAGGGCTGAACGTAAAAGTTGTGCTGTTCCCGGACGGGCATGATCCTGATTCTTACGTACGCCAGGTTGGTACCGCAGGCTTTAAGAAGCATATTGATGATAACAAGAAGGATTTCATCCTCTTTAAAACCAGTTTGCTGCTTAAAGAAGCAGGTAACGACCCGATAAAGAAAACCGAAGTAATACGGGATATTGTTGAGAGCATAGCCAAGATCCCCGACTCTATAAAGGCTTCTGTATTTATTAAAGAGTGCAGTAATATCCTGCAGATAGATGAACGCGCGTTACTATCTGAGCTGAATAAAATGCGTCAGGCCAAGGCCAAAAAAGATGGGCAGCAACCCAATGGCAGGATGTTTACCCCGGTAGAGGATTATCCAGTTGATGACTACCCGGTAGTAACCGAGGAGCCAAAGGAGACCTTCTCGCAGGAAAAGGAAATTGTGCGCTTGCTGCTGTTGTACGGCAATAAAATGATTGATTGGGATGGCATTGCCAATACCTATATCGGCCCCTTTATGATAGCCGAATTGAACGATGTGGAGTTTGAATATCCGGCAGCAAAGAAGTTTATCGAACTGTATAGTAAGGAGGTGGAGAATGGCATATTACCCGAAGATCAGCACTTTATCCATTATCCTGATAAGGAGATAGTGGACCTTGCTGTTACA
This sequence comes from Mucilaginibacter humi, assembly GCF_013087555.1. Classification (NCBI taxonomy): domain Bacteria; kingdom Pseudomonadati; phylum Bacteroidota; class Sphingobacteriia; order Sphingobacteriales; family Sphingobacteriaceae; genus Mucilaginibacter; species Mucilaginibacter humi. The sequence goes on along the minus strand of NZ_JABFCR010000036.1, from coordinate 18,666 downwards.
CTGATAGCTACCAAATATACGTTAAGCGAAAACTGGTACGAGATGCATAAAATCCTGATCAGCGATGAGCAGGCCAATATGAAGGCTACTATACTGGGGGCTATATTCCACTTGAAAATGCATAAGGTTGGCAAAATGCTGGATAACCTGCGCAAGGAACTGCAAAACGCGGTGACTGACGAGGACCGTGGATATATTGCTTAATCAATACATGCGGATGAAGAAAGTAGAGAAAACCATATCTGATTACCTCGGGATCGGTAATATTAAAATAATGGCACAGCACAATGATCTTGGCCGCCTTGGCGAGGACCTCGCAAAAGCGCATTTGGAAGCTGCCGGTTATGAGATATTGGACGTAAACTGGACACACGGCAAAGCAGAGATAGACCTTATTGCATATAAAGACAAGGTTATTATATTTGCCGAGGTAAAAACCCGCACCGGCAACGGTTTTGGTGAACCCGAGGACTTTGTAGATCTGCGTAAGCAAAAGCTGTTAGCCAATGCTGCCGATGAATACATCTACCTGATGGATCACCGTGGCGAGGTGCGGTTTGATATCATCGCCATATTATTTAACGACAAAATAAATTACAAATTAAACCATATAGAGGATGCCTTTTGGCCCTCTGCTGATACATTATGAAGAACAGATCATTAATTTTTATAGCCGCAGCAGCGCTTTTTATTTACAGCTGTACGGGCTGCAAGGATAAAACCGGTACAACAGACCAGGTTAATAACGTTGATATCACACTGTTTTCGCCGGGCGCGTATAGTTATAGCGCGGGTGATACGGTTAAGATCATGGCCAAATACCCTGCATCATTGAAAGTAGATTCGGTAGTATACTCGTTAGATTCCGTGCGGATTGGTTCGGTGAAAGATTCATCTTATATACACATCCTGACAGATACCTTGCCGTTAGGTACAAGATTAGTTTCGGCTAAAATTTATCAGGCTGGCAAAATCCGGGATGTATCAACCAATATATATCTAAAATCAGGTAAAGACCCCGAGAAGTTAACTTATAGAGTGATCAAAAAATTCCCGCATGATACTTCTGCCTATACTGAAGGCTTATTGTATCACGATGGATATTTGTATGAAAGTACTGGCGAAGCCGGTCATTCTGAACTAAGGAAAGTAGAACTGGAAACAGGTAAAGTAATACAACGCCAAAAGCTGGCCGACAAATACTTCGGTGAAGGCAGTGCTATTGTAGACGATAAAATAGTAATGTTTACTTACAAAGATAAAGTGGGCTTTGTGTTTGATAAAAACACGTTTAAACAGCTTAGCCAGTTTAACAACAACGTAGGTATTGAAGGTTGGGGTGTTACTTACGATGGCAACAAAATTTATCTTGATGACAGTACTAACCGCATCTGGTTGTTAGACAAGAATGACTATCATCAAACGGGCTTTATTGACGTTTATGATAACCACGGCCCCGTTGAACAAATAAACGAGTTAGAATACATCGACGGTAAGATTTATTCAAATATTTATACTTATGATACCATAATTGTTATCGACCCAAAAACAGGCGCGGTGCTACAAAGTGTTAACATGGAAAACCTTTGGCCACAGGCTGACAGACCAAAAAATTTCGACTACGACAACAACGTATTAAACGGTATAGCCTCGGGATGCTAAAGGCAAACGTCTTTTTGTAACCGGCAAAAAATGGCCATGGGTATACCAGATTGAATTGGTGAGGAAATAAGCCCCCACCCCCTAAAGGGGAGTTAATAGTAAAAACAACAAATCCGTTTTGAAAAATTCAAAGCGGATTTGTTGTTTTTATTGCTTCCCTTCAGAGGGTTAGGGGGCGAGGTTACCGCCGTGCCTTATATTGATTGATCAAACCATTGGTTGAAGAATCATGGCTGCTGATCTCGCTGTTATCTTTTAACTCAGGTAATATTTTACCGGCTAATTGTTTGCCCAGCTCAACGCCCCATTGGTCAAAGCTGTAAATGTTCCAGATAATGCCTTGCACAAATATTTTATGCTCATACATAGCTATTAATGAACCTAAGGTGCGTGGCGTGATTTTTTTAACCAGGATAGAGTTAGTAGGTCGGTTACCTTCAAACTCTTTAAATGGTGCCAGCTTCTCAATCTCTTCTGCTGATTTTCCTGCTGCCTTTAATTCGGCCACAACTTCATCACGGCCTTTACCATTCATTAATGCTTCTGTTTGTGCGAAGAAATTTGATAACAGCATGTTATGATGTTCGCCCAGTGGGTTGTGTGATTGGGCAGGAGCGATAAAATCGCAAGGGATCAATTTAGTCCCCCGGTGTATCAATTGGTAAAAAGCATGCTGCCCGTTTGTGCCCGGTTCACCCCAGATGATCGGGCCGGTTTGGTATTCTACATGCTTACCGTTACGGTCTACATGTTTACCATTACTTTCCATATCTCCTTGTTGGAAATAGGCTGCAAAGCGGTGCATATATTGGTCGTATGGTAAAATAGCATTGGTCTCAGCCTCGAAGAAGTTATTATACCAAATACCAATTAAAGCTAATATGGTCGGCAGGTTTTCCTGTGGCTCGGCAGTTTTAAAGTGGTTGTCCATAGCATGGGCACCTTTTAAAAGTTCGACAAAGTTTTCATAACCGATACTTAAAACTATAGACAGGCCAATAGCGCTCCATAAGGAATAACGACCGCCAACCCAATCCCAAAACTCAAACATGTTTTTGGTGTCGATACCAAATTTACCAACACCATCAGCATTGGTTGATAGTGCAGCGAAGTGTTTGGCAACATCCTCGTCTTTACCACCGCTTTTAATAAACCAGTCGCGTGCGCTGTGTGCATTCGCCATAGTCTCCTGCGTGGTAAATGTTTTTGACGCTATCAGGAATAAAGTAGTTTCGGCATTTAAGCCTTTTAAAGTTTCGACAATATGTGTACCATCAACATTGGATACAAAGTGCAGGTTTAAATGATTTTTGTATGATTTAAGCGCCTCGGTTACCATTACCGGCCCCGGGTCTGATCCGCCTATACCAATGTTTACAACATCTGTAATAGCTTTGCCGGTATAACCTTTCCATGATCCGGTTATAATGGCTTCGCTAAATTCTTTCATGTGCTTTAATACCCTGTTTACATCAGGCATTACATCTTTACCATCAACCAAAATTGGCGTATTGCTTTGGTTACGCAAAGCGATATGCAGCACCGGGCGACCCTCGGTAGCATTGATTACTTCGCCGCTAAACATAGCGTTTATTGCATCATTTAGCCTACATTCTTTAGCCAGCTGTAGTAATAAGGCTATAGTTTGATCGGTGATACGGTTTTTAGAATAGTCCAGTAAAATTTCTTCAAATTGAACCGAAAATTTAGCAAATCGCTCATTATCAGAATCAAATAACCCTTTAAGGCTTTCTGATACTACGTCAATATAATGATCGGCTAAATATTTATAGGATTGTGTGGTGGTAAAATCAATATTTGGCAGCATAATTGGTGTGTTTAGTAAACAAAAATAGAATTTAATATTTAGCTAAATATTAAATTTTAAACTAAGTGGCCCACGTGTTAGTTCAACACAATTATAAACGTGTTTGTTTGCAATTCATTAAATTGTAATATTTTTAATAAGTTGTAAAATATAGTATCATATTTTAAATTTATATTTAATATATTTGCAGTGTTGATAAATATTGTAGCTATTTATCACAATTTTGTTAATCGGACTTTAAAAAATGCTTTGCCATGTTTGAAAAACTTTTTATGCTTGTTAAAAATAACGCCGGGATGGCTGTTGTTCAAAATCCAATGATTCAGGTAAAATATCATGAAGCTGTTATGAATGATGCGTCAAGTTCTATCATAGAGGTGTTAAAAGGCCAGATGGAAAGCGGTAAGTTAAAAGATATGGTGAAATATTTTCAGTTCCCGGGTATTTATAATAATCCGTTAATTAACAGCACTGTAAATAAGTTTGCTAATAAGCTGAACAATTTTTATGGAATTGAGCCTGCTGCAGCTTTGCAAATAGCGAAAGAACTTATCCCGCCGGTTATGCAGGAATTGATCCAGCAGTCAAAAAACGACCAGAACACTGATTTTGGTTTAGGCAAGTTACTTGCTATGCTAAGCGGTAACAATAATATGAACAATTTGCTGAACCAGTTGGCTGTAGCTTAAGACATATCATTTATCTGTGAAGAGCCTGTTTGCTAATGCGGACAGGCTTTTTTGGCCTCACCCCAACCCCTCTCCAAAGGAGAGGGGCTTTTTTTAATAAATTTATTAAGCTTTGTATCAAAGTCCTCTCCTTTGGAGAGGATTTAGGTGAGGCTTTTTATATATTTGCTCCATGACTAAAGAACAGATCCGAGGATTTAAGGGATAGATTAATTTCCCTGAGGAGGCATCTTTGACATCGACAAGAAGCTTGATGCATTAAAAATAGAACAGGACATAACCGTTGGCCCGCATTTTTGGGACCACCCCAAAGAGGCCGAAAAGGTTTTGGCATCCATCAAAACAAAAAAGTTTGGACAGACGAGTACCAGAAAGTAGCATCGGTAATTGATGACACCGGCGTCATGTTTGACTTTTTTAAAAGTGGCGATGCTACCGAAGCCGAAATGCAGGAACAATATGATATAGCTATAAAAGCGGTTGAAGAGCTGGAGTTTAAAAACATGCTTAGTGCCGAAGAGGACCAGTTTAACGCCGTACTGCAAATTACTGCCGGCGCGGGTGGTACCGAAAGCTGCGACTGGGCAGGCATGCTGATGCGCATGTATATTATGTGGGGCGAAAAGAACGGTTATAAAGTAACCGAGCAGGATTTCGAGGAAGGCGAGTCGGCCGGTGTTAAAACCGTTACGCTGCAATTGGAGGGCGAGTTTGCATATGGTTATTTAAAAGGCGAGAACGGTGTACACCGTTTAGTGCGGATCTCGCCGTTTGATTCCAACGCTAAACGCCATACTTCATTTGCTTCAGTATATGTCTATCCGCTGGTTGATGATACTATCGAGATAGAAGTTAATCCTGCCGATATTGAGTTTGAGACATTCCGCTCGGGCGGTGCAGGCGGCAAAACGTAAACAAAGTTGAAACCGCGGTGCGTTTATATCACAAACCATCCGGCATCATTATCAAGAACCGGGAATCGCGCTCGCAATTGCAAAATAAGGATAACGCTATCCGCTTGCTAAAATCGCAACTGTACGAGATAGAAATGCGCAAACGCCGGGGAAGCCACTAACAAGATAGAAGGCAATAAAAAGAAAATAGAATGGGGCTCGCAGATTCGTAACTATGTATTGCACCCTTATAAGTTGGTTAAGGACCTGCGTACAGATCACGAAACATCAAACGCCGCCGCGGTATTGGATGGTGATCTTAATGATTTCCTGAAAGCTTATTTAATGGAATTTGGTGGGCCGAAGGGCTAAAGTATTTAATCATCCTGTCATTTCGAACGAGGAGAAATCTTAAACGCCATGCATATAGCCAATGCATGGCATCTATTTTTATATTGTTAAAGATTTCTCACTTCGTTTCGAAATGACAATGAAAATAATGAGAGAAAGGATTATACTTGTATAAACCTTTTATTATGAAACCCCTTTACACAACTTTGCTGTTAATAGCTATGGTAACAATGTCTTTTGCTCAGGGCACCGCGCCTGCTATCCCTTTATATCCTGATGGTGTTATCAATTCAAAACCTACGCCTGCTACCTATGTAGAGGCGATAAGTGCAGATACGCATATCTCGAAAGTGAGCATCCCTACTATAACACCGTTTTACCCGGAAAAAGGTAAAGCAAACGGCACAGCGGTAATTATTTGCCCGGGTGGCGGCTATTCTATTTTAGCAGCCGGACACGAAGGCTATGCGGTTGCTAAGGAGTTTAATAAAATTGGTATAACCGCTTTTGTGCTTAAATATCGCTTGCCAAGCGACGAGATAATGGTTGATAAAACTATTGGCCCATTGCAGGATGCGCAGACAGCTATTATGATCGTTCGTAAAAATGCGGCGGCCGGGGTATCGATCCTGCTAAAATTGGCATACTTGGTTTTTCGGCCGGCGGGCACCTTGCAGCAACTGCCGAAACACATTTTAATAAACCTGTTATTGATAACAAAGGAATCAGTGTTCGCCCTGATTTTGCGGTGTTGGCTTACCCTGTGATAACTTTTGGCGATGAAGCACATAAAGGATCAAGAACGAATTTAATTGGTAAAACTCCAACACAAGAGCAGGTAGACCTTTACAGCAATGAAAAACAGGTTACGGCCGATACACCCCCAACCTTTATAATGCAGGCAACTGACGATGGCGGCGTACCCGTACAAAACTCCATTATGATGTACGAAGCATTACTTAAAAATAAAGTAAAAACAGAAATGCACTTGTTCCGTGCAGGCGGACATGGGTTTGGATTGATCAATCCAAAAGCCCCGAACTGTGGTTTAACTGGTGTGCAAGCTGGTTAAAAACCAACGGATTTTAATTTAACTACCAATAGACTAAACTGATGAGAAAGTTAATCTTCGCCTTTTTTACACTTATTGTGCTATCCGCACAGGCACAGGATGTTAAACAAATACCCTTATATCCCGGTGGTGTGCCTAATTCAAAACCTACACCGGCAACTTATGTAGAAAATGATGCCAATGGCTGGGTACGTGTTGTAAGTGTACCAACACTAATACCTATCCTTGCTGATAAAAGCAATGCAACCGGTACGGCTGTAATTATTTGCCCGGGTGGTGGTTATGGAGGCCTGTCGATGGATAATGAGGGTTATAGCATAGCTAAGGCATTTAGCCGGGCAGGTATAAGCGCTTTTATTTTAAAATACCGCTTACCAAGCGACCAGATAATGATTGACAAAACCATTGGCCCGCTGCAAGATGCGCAGGCCGCCATACAAATGGTACGTACGCGTGCGGCCGAGTGGGGGATAAATCCTGCTAAAGTAGGTATCATAGGTTTTTCGGCGGGTGGGCATTTAGCATCAACGGCTATAACTCATTTTAACAAAGCCGTTATCGATAATAATGCTAACATTAGCCTGCGCCCAAATTTTGGGATCCTGATGTATCCGGTTATAACCTTCGGTGATAAAACTCACCGGGGATCAAAGGATGCTTTGATAGGTAAAAACCCATCGCAGGAATTGGTTGATCTTTACAGCAACGAAAAACAAGTAACTGCTGACACCCCACCCACACTAATTGTGATGGCAGAAGACGACCGAACCGTGCCAGTTGAAAATGCTTTGTTGTTTTACAGTGCTATGGTAAAAGCCAAAGTAAAAGGCGAGATGCACATTTACCAGGCCGGCGGACACGGATTTGGCATCCATAACAAACAAAGCAAAGAGGAGTGGTTTAACTGGGCCAAAAGCTGGCTGGCCGCAAATGGATTTTAGTAAAACATATTGCCATCAATTTGTTTATGTAATATATAAACCTTTATAATCATGCTGATCAAGAAGATACTCATAGGGATAGATAATAGTAAATTTGCCGAGCACGCCGCCAAATACGGCTTTGACATTGCCCATAAATTTAAAGCTAAAGTTGGGCTGGTACATATAGTTGAACCGGTAATGATGCCCTATAACAACAGTGCCGACCCATTGATGGGGACAACAGATTTTTCGGTTGCTGATGTAGATATTATTAATATTCAAAATAATGCTTCAAAAGCCATTATAGAAAGTACGATAAAACAATTCGGCGATGGATTAGAAATCACTCATTTTAGTGAATATGGTGATACTGCCGACGGGATTATTAGCTGTAGTAAAGAGTTTGGTGCCGATATGATTGTAATAGGCACACATAGCCGCACAGGGATTGACCGACTGCTAATGGGCAGCGTTGCCGAACATGTGGTACGTCATTCAGAAGTACCTGTATTAGTAGTGCCGTTCCCTGAAGAAAATCAATAGACAATAGTAAGATTCTCATTAAAACTATGGACCATGGTCTATCGACTATGGACTAGATTCTAATACAACAACCTAAACTTAATGGTATGCTCAATCGCTTTTAACTCATTAAGCACCTCTGTATCGTAGCCGGTATTTACATCGGTAATTACGTAACCTATCTGCTCGTTGGTAACCAAAAACTCGGCAACTATATTTATGTTGTGGCGGGCAAATACATCATTTATTTTGGCCAATATCCCCGGTACGTTTTTGTGGATATGTATCAGGCGGTGCGCATTACTAATACGCGGTGGCTGCAAGTCGGGGAAATTACAACTGGTATGGGTTTTTCCCTCATTCATAAAAGCAATTACACGCTTAGGTAAAAAGTCGTCGTTGCGGGGGTTGTGCTTCGGATCATCAAAAATTATAATACCATTCCCGCAAGCGGCTTCAGCCAGTTTTTTATTTACTTTACCAAAGCAACCTATTACTTTAAGCCTCCCTGCATTTTGCACCTGTTCTGGCGTTGGCTGGTTGTCTTCATCACAAAGCAATACACCTGCTTCATCTAAATACTTCTCTTCAATGGTATCGCGCTGGCGTATGTTGTAGCCCTCTTTTTGCATTTGCGTCAAGACCTCTTCTTCCACATTGCCTATTACCAAACATTTGATCCGGTTTTTGGGGTATGATATGGCACGCGGCAGCTTATTGATGTATAAAAACTCATCAAAGCTGGGCGTGATATGGTCGGCACGTTCGGCTACAGACTTACGTTCGATATTCTCAGTAAATGCAAAGAATTTTTTGATCATGCCCGATTCCTTTAACTGAAAATCAGAGTAACCATCGCCTATGCCATAAATATCGCCCTCAAGCTTTAGCTCCTTTAAAAGCTTAACCTTACCACCCTCCTGCGATAGCGGGTTCTCACGGTCATAACCTACAATATTACCCTCGCCATCAAATACGAAAGTGTTGGCGTAGATGTTTTCTTTTTTAATATGATACTCGGTAACAACCGGGATAATGAACTCTTTAAACCCACCTGATACAATCAAAACCTCGTCCTGGTGATTTTTAAAGAATATAGTATTACGCGAAAATGAGGTGGAAACCTTTTTCTTTAAATGTGTTATCAGCAACTTTAAATGCTCGCGGTTAGCTTGTAAAAGTTTAACACGATTTTCAAGGCTTTGGCTAAATGACAGTTTGCTTCCATCGAAGCATTAGTCAAATCCTCAATCTGCTGGTATATTTTTTCCCTGTCGGGATGGTTCTTTAATGATATGCGGGCAAGCTCGTCTAATGCTTCAACCTGGGTAAATGTGCTATCAAAATCTATTATAAAATACTGGCTCATGCTGCTTAATGTGCAAAAATATATATCCCGTAAGCTAGCGGTACCATCGGGTAGGCAAATGTGCAATTTTTGATTGGTTTTTTTCGTTTGATTACTGTAAGATTTAACAAAAATATAAAGTCCAAAAACTTAATTTAGTGTTAAACCTTTTTAACAAGGTTTGTCTAATAAATATAAAATAACTAAGCCATGAGGAAATCGATTTTTGGATTACTGGTAATATCTTTCATAGCAAGCTTATCAGCTTGTACCAGTTATGATTATTATGTTGCAGGTTTAAACCGGACAAATTTGAGCAAGTACCGAACGTTTGCCTGGATGCCTATGGGGCGTAATAATGATAAGGCAAATACTAATATAGTTGCCGATGCAAAAATTAAAGATGCCGCCACATCAGCCTTAGTGAATAAAGGTTTAACGCTTAGTCAACGCAACCCGGATCTGATTGTAAGTTATTCAAGTGTAGTTGGCACGGGTACACGTACTTATTATTACCCTATGTATGGCGGATTTTATCCGCGATATGGGTTTGGTTATGGCTTTGGTTACGGTGGCTGGGGCGGCTGGGGTGGTTATTATCGGCCTTATTATTATGCTTACGGCGCTCCATTTGTATATGGCGGCATGGACGTTAGCCAGACCATTATAAAGAAGGTACATTAATTATTGACCTGATAGACCGCCGGAGCAAACAAATCGTATGGCGCGGATTTGGCGTAGGCGAGGTACATCGTAATCATCAAAAAGACATAGATGCGTTACCTGAGGTAGTAGCAGGTGTTTTAGATCAGTTAAGTTTAGCACCATCAATAGCCGCACCGGCAGGTGGCAGTGGCGATGCGCAGGGGCCAAGGAGCAGAAGGGGTAAGGTAAGCCCGGTATCAAACCAGTCAATATAATTATAATACATAAAAAAGCGTCCCGATTAATCAGGACGCTTTTTTTATGGTTACAATTTATAATTTAATAAATGTGCTTTTACCTATTAAAGTATTTTGTATGATATTTGTAACTTCTATGAAGTAAGTCCCCGGCAACAAAGTGCTAACATCCCCTTGCGGGTGGGATTATTTGATGTTGATGATTTTATCAAACTACCTGTAGTATTTGTTATGGTAATTTTATAATTGGCCGCCGCGGTAGTAGCCGGTGTTACAGTTAAGTTTAACATTGATTTAACCGGGTTAGGATAAACGCTTATCAAATTGGCTGTAATATTATTTACAACATTGTCGGCATACATTACCGGTACAATGCTTGAATAAGAAATATTCCCTGTCAGGTCTATTTGTTTTAAACGATAGAGGTTTTGCCCTTTAACAGGATTTGGATCAAGATCATTATAAACACCCGGGTTAGCTGACGTTAAAGAATCAAGCGTTTTGAAGCTTTTACCGCCATCAATACTGCGTTCAAGGATATACTTTGTATAGGATGATTCGTTTTCTGCTTTCCGGCTAATTTAACCTCCGCGGCTGTTTTAGTGCCGGTAAAACTTAACAAATGAACAGTTAACGCCGGGTTAGGGCGTATAACCAATTTAAACCTTTTTGAACCAAAGGAATTGGTATCGGCCAGATTTGCAGTAAAGCTGTACTCAGTATTATGTTTCACATCCAATGAATCCTTTTTATAATTATCCATAAGCCATACATCATATATGTCAGGGAAATTATTTAACGCGGTAAAACTTAAATTATAAGTACCCGTAGCTGTAAAACCTACATTTAACGGTATGCTCTGCGTTTTTTAGGAAAAGGAAGCTGGTTAATTGCTAATGCTTTTTTATCGCCCGATAAATTAGAAAGACTTACCGAACCTGATCCTTTTAAATATAATGCATCTTCATTCAGGGCATAACTGTCATGTGCAATGTTATTAAAGATTACCACATTCTCGTCCTTATTGATCGTATCTTTTGATAACTGAATGCGTATTTGATGATTAGTCACCGGTGCTGCCGAATTTAGTAATAAGGTACCCGGATGCGCATTTACTTTGGCCGACTCATTAAATATAAGCTGCGCGCCACTACTAATAGCATGAACAAAAAGCCCTGCCCGCTTGGGATTATGTTGGTACCACCCAACGTGCCGGTTCCATCTGAAGCGCTTGTGTTTAAATACGTGGCATAATTTTTACTGGCAGCGTTATAAATGTAAATAGTCTGATCCGTATTGGGTGCATATATACCTGTACTCATAGTTCCTGCAAAAGCCGTATTCCAGTCTATTGAACTTGGATATGGGTTGCCTACCGGTTAAAACCTTCTACAGTTGCGGTACCGCTGGTGGTTGAATAGGCTAAATCGGTTGAGCCATAGTTAAACCAATTTTTAACAACTATTTGTCCCTGATTTATAGTGCCCGAAGTATTTAATACAACATCGTTTGGTACAGTATTGATATTGGTACCTTTATTCCCCCTGAAAAAATATAAAAATCCATTACCAACTGGCATATTAAAATTGCCATCTATGGTACCTATATTGTAAGCCGGGGTGTTATTAATGGCAGTTATTGCCCGATAATTACCTGATGTAAATGAAGTGCTGGGCAATTTATCTTCCCGATAAAGATATACTGTTGCAGCACCGGAGGCGTCAAAACCATTAGTCGGACCACCAGAACCGGTAAGGTAGCTTTCACTACCTTTAAGATAACTTAAATTATAATATGCATTTCCCGACAGAGGATCAGATACTGGCGACGAAAGCAACCGGTATCCACGGTAAGTTAAACTGCCGCCCCCGGTAATAAATGTCTGCACAGCAACATTGCCTATGATAGCACCACTGGTTAACGGCCCAATACTGCCCGTGCCTGAGGCATCAGCTAAAAGTGTTAAATTAGAATTAGCATTTAAAAATGCAGCGCCAGACATAGTTAACAAACCTAAAGGAGAAATAGCGTAATTACCACTATTAAGCTTTTTAGTTCCACTATTTCCAAACGTTAAATTTTTAAATACCACGCCATTGCCAGCGTCTGTGCCGCCATCATCCAATAATTGGTTAGTGCCGGTAAAGGCAACAGTTGCGGCATTAGTAAGGATATCTATTTTACCGTTTGACGATGACCAATTGCCATTTACTGTTACTGTACCGGCCGCAAAAACTTTCCCGGCAGCCTGCGAAAAAGACAGGTTGTTATATGTACCCAATGCAATTGTTTGGTCTGAACCCGCACCATTATATTCTACACCTATATTCCACGTTTTGCTTGATGGGATAGGAGTTAATGACGTGCTTTGAGTTTTTAAAGTGCCTGCACCGGTGTTAGCAAATGTTGCACTTGGCCCTAAAATATTTGTGCCCATATCCGGGTTACCGGTTAGGGTTAATGTACCATTAATAGTATAGGTTGCAGATGTAGCGGGCATGGTAGCACCCGGGCCGCTAATAGTTAAATTATTTACCGTTACCGGCAAGCCTGATCCTATGCTTTGTACACTGGCACCATTGTAAATATAATTGCCTGTAGTGCTATAACTACGGGTTCCTGAACTTTGTATGGATCCTGTTGCGCCTGTCAAAGCCGGGCCATCATCATTAGCAGTTATAATAGTGCCCCCACCATTTAGTGTAAAAGCCCCCGTTGATGTATTATCAATAATTGAAGTGCCAAAATCTACTGTCGCGCCATTGTTAATTGCAAAATTTATAGCCTGCGAAGAAAACGTACCTCCCGATTTTAAATAGGTTTGGGTAGTTAAACCATTAAAGGAAATAAGATGGGAACCCGAACCTTTTTGTATGGCCCCGCCCGTTTGCGTGAAGTTACCTGCTATGTTAAAATTGGTAGTGCCGGACGCATTATTTAAAACTAACGTGCCGCCAGACTGATTATAATTACCTCTTATAGTTATTGTACCGCCCGCAGTAGCCAATTGAAAATTACCCGTACCGGTTGATAGCACTGTCAAGTCATTCACACTTGCTGTTCCGCCAAGGGATACACCACTGCCGGCAACGTTTTGGCCGGGGCAGTTCCATATGAAATTGCCGAAAGTTTGGTTCCCGCCTAAAATTGTGCCTGTATAACTTGTATAACCAATTATCTCGCAGGTCGACAAATTGTTCCAGGTTGCCGCAGGTATAGTACCGTTAGTAGTAGTGGTGTTGTGTTGATATTTACCACCACTTAAAAAGGTTAATGTGCCGGTAGGTGTTATTACACCGGCATTTGTTATAGTGCCTGTAACATCAGCACCGCCACTGGCTATAGTTAGGGTAACCCCTGTATTTACTATTAGCTGTGCGCCGCTTTGTACAACTATCTGGTCGGCGGTAACACTGGCACTAACTGTAACGGCATGTGTATTAAGTATGGTAACAGTATTAGCTGCAGATGTAGGGGTTATAGTGGCATCCTGCCAGATACTAGCATTTGACGAGCTTTCCCAAATTGAAGCATCATTCCAAAGGCCTGATGTTTTAGTTCTGAAATAATCAGTAGTTGCAGTAGGAGTTATGGAGCCCGGTACACTTATCGTTGTGGTAATAGCGCCATCGGTAGCCGTAATAGTTGGATAGGGTGAGGTAGTATTACTCACAATTTTTACGTTTAGTTGTTTTGTGCCGTTTACCAAAGCGGTTGGTGTCGGTAAGGTGGCGCCCGCATCTGTGGATGTAATGGTTACTGTATGTGTTATTGAACTAACCAGATTGAAGCAGGCATCTACAGCATTAACTATTATGTTAAAAGCGGTACCCCGGGCTGGCGGGCTAGCTGTACCTGACTTTCCGTCAATGGTGCCCGGCGCAGCAGATTCGCTGGGAAGTAATACCTGAAGCTGTGTATATGCGCCGGCGGCAACCGTCATAGAAGGACTGGCACTGGATAATTTTGCACCATTAGTAACGTCAGTAGCAGTAATAGTACGGGTAGTAGTAGCTGTTCTAAATGTGAAACTAAAAGTCTTTGTGCCCGAAACCAGTGCTGCATTTGCTGGTAAAACCGCGTTAATGTCATTCGAGGAAATATTAACTACATCTGTAGCAGTGGTTACCACATTCCGGGCAGCATCAACCGCATTTACCGTAAGTGTAATTGGTGTGCCTGCTACAGGAGTAGTAGGTGTACCGGTTTTACCCGTAGTTGTACCTGGCGCGGCGTTTTCGCCGGGTAATAGCAGCTGTAATTTAGTAAAGCCACCAACATTTACTGTTATTGACGGGCTGGTATTAGCCGTTTTTGCGCCGTCGGTAAAATCAGCAACGGTAATAGTTTGTATCCCCGGTGTTTTTAAATTAGGGCCATTAGTAGTCGTAAAACTTTTTGTTCCTAACGCTAATTGTGTGTTAGCAGGCATTACGCCATTGCCATCCGTTGTTGTAAACTGTACAAAATCTGTAACGGATGTTACTTTATTCCAATACGCGTCTACTGCGTTTACCGTTACGGCTAAGGGAGTACCCGCCGATGCAACACTTGGTGTACCCGTTTTTCCGGTAGCTGTGCCTGCCGCAGCTGTTTCGCCGGGTAACAATAATTGTAATTTAACAAAAGCTCCTGCTGATACTGTAACAGATCCGCTTGTATTATTAGTTTTAGCAGGATTGGTAACGTCAGTGACCGTAATTGTTCTTGAGCCAGCTGTTTTAACAGTAGCAGTTAAATTTATAGTACCTCCAACTAATGCTGTGTTTGCGGGAAGATCAGCGTTTACATCGGTGGAGGCAAAATGTACAACGTCTGTAGCGCTGGTAATTACATTCCAAACATTATCTACAGCGTTTACAGTAACGTTTATGGTTGCACCTGCAACCTGTGCAGTTGGTGTACCAGTTTTACCTGCAGTTGTTCCCGGCGCGGCAGTTTCGCCAGTTAATAAAATTTGAAGTTTAACAAAATGCGCCGACATTAACCGTAAGCGCGGGGCTGGTGTCAGCCGTTTTTGCACCGTCGGTTACATCAGTAACTGTTATAGTTGTAGTTGTAACGGGTGTCTTTAAGGTAACTTTATTAGTAAAAGTCATTGTACCGTTAGCAAGGGCTATGTCTGCAGGTACCACGCCATTAGCATCGGTTGTTGCAATGTGTACCATATCAGTAACGGTTGGTACTTTGTTCCAATAGGCATCAACAGCGTTTACTATTATTGTAAATGCGGTTCCGGCCGTACGGGCTGTTGGTGTACCGGTTTTTCCGGTGGCAGATCCGGGTGCAGCAGTTTCGCCGGGCATAAGTATTTGCATTTTTACAAACGCAGCACTGCCTACTACAACCGGCGTGCTTGTGTTAGCTGTCCCGGCAGGTGTGGTAACATCGCTTGCCGTAATTGTTTTGGATGCTGCTGTTTTTAAAGTTACATTAAAGGTTTGGGTGCCTGCTACAAGTGCTGCGTCAGCAGGTAGTACAGCGTTTGCATCGCTTGATGCCGGTGTGCCACGTCTGTAACAGAGGCAACCAAATTCCAGTTAGCATCAACTGCGTTTACAATTACATTAAATGATATGCCTGCTACCCGGGCTGCCAGCGTGCCTGTTTTCCCCAGCGTTGTTCGGTGCTGCGCTTTCACCCGGTAGTAATATTTGCATTTTATTAAATGCGCCTGCATTTGGTGTTACAGAAGGTGAAGTAGCGGTAAGCGTACTGATATTATCAGTAGCTGTTATGGTTTGTGCCACTCCTGCGGTTTTTAAAGTAACAGCAAAAATTTTTGTGCCTGCTACTAAAGCAGCATTGGCGGGCAAAGTAACATTTAAGTTTGATGCGGTAATGGCTATTGTATTGGTACTTGCTGTTACGTTCCAGTTAGCATCAACAGCGTTTACAATAACGTTAAATTGAGTACCTGCTACAGGGGTGTTTGGAGTGCCTGTTTTACCGGAAACTGTTGCTGGTGCAGCCGTTTCGCCGGGTAATAATAATTGTAATTTTACATACGCACCGCCTATCTGTGATAACGAGCCAAAATTTGTACTCCCCGAAACCCCGGCAATACTACCTGTGCTGGTAGCGCTGCGAACTATATTTGCTGATGCTAAAACGGTTTGAGCCGTAGCTTGCACTAATAGGCCGCTTATGGTTATTTTATTTCCTGTAAGGTTTGCACCGGCTGTATAAGTAATGGTAATAGTTGTACCGGTTACAACCGTAGAACTTACACTTATGTTACCTGCCCCAGTTGCTGCCCCTGCGCCGGCTTGAAATTGCCAATTTGCCGGTGCCGTAAGAACCAGCGTCACATTAGTACCGATGGTAAAATCGGCTGCTGCACCACTGCTAATTACAATATCACCAAGCGCAGTAAAAGCTGCAGCGCCGCTACCAGAAGATTTATCCGCAGAAATGCCTGTGCCCCTGGCTTGCTGGTGTTACAGTTGCTGTGGCCAGCTTTTTAACGATAGTAAAACGAAAAAAAAAGAAAGGCCGGAAGCCGATAAAAAGAATACATATTAAAACAAGTAGTTTAAATTAATTAATGCTTTGAAAATAATATTATTGACAACTATTTTAACTATTAATACTTATTATTTGCTTGCGGCGCAAGTATAATGTAGTAACTATCAAAGCACCAATAGCAAAAATAATAACGCCATTATCAATAGGCATGCAAGCCGGGTCATCAGGATCTGAACAGTCGCCTCCGGGTAACGGGCCCTGAGCTAGCAGTATAGTTGTATTTATAACTAAAAATAATAAAGTGAGTATTGATTTTTTATCATATAAGGTTGTGTACTATTTGGTCTTTACAGCCAATAGGTGTAACTCTTGGTTACATTTTAATAAAGGTGCTTTTGCCGGTTACTGTATTAGATATAATATTTGTTACTTGAATGAAATAAGTCCCCGGCGACAAAGCGCTAACATCCCCTTGCCGGTGGGATTATTTGATGTTGATGATTTTATCAAACTACCTGTAGTATTTGTTATGGTAATTTTATAATTGGCGGTCGCGGTAGTAGCCGGTGTTACAGTTAAGTTTAACATTGATTTAACCGGATTAGGGTATACACTTATCAAATTGGCTGTAATATTATTTACAACATTGTCGGCATACATTACCGGTATAATGCTCGAATAAGAAATATTCCCTGTTAGGTCTATTTGTTTTAAACGATATAGGTTTTGCCCTTTAACAGGATTTGGATCCAGATCATTATAAACACCCGGGTTAGCTGATGTTAAAGAATCAAGGGTGCTGAACTTTTTACCACCATCAATACTACGCTCAAGGATATATCGTGTGTATGATGATTCATTTTCTGCCGTCCGTTAATTTAACCTGCGTAGCTGTTTTTGTGCCGGTGAAGTTTAATAAATGTACCGTTAACGATGGATTGGGGCGTAACACCGGGTAAATCGTTTTGAACCAAAGCTATTGGTATCGGCCACATTGGCAATAAAGCTGTAACTTGGATTGTGTTTGATATCCAGCGAATCTTTTTTATATCTATCCAACAACCATACATCATACATTAAGGGAATGTTTTTTACCTCGGGCATCCTTAATTTATAAGTGCCGTTACTGGTAATGGTCACATTTAAAGGTATAAGTTGACGTTTTTGCGGAAACGCCTGTTGGTTAATCGCAAGGCTAACATTGTCACTTGATTGGGTAGAGATATTTACCGTGGCTATTGCCTTTTAAATATTTAGCATCCTCAGTTACGCTGTAAGTTGCCTGAGTACTATTTTTAAAAACACAAGCGCATCTTCCTGATTTAATGAATCTTTAAATAACTGTACACGCAAATAACGCGGCACATCTAAAGAGTCAGCAGCTGAAGCTAATGATAAGTCTGATGCGGTAACTTGTGATGAAACCTTATCATCCTCTGAAAAAGTAATAGAGGCATTTTGATTTTGAGCAACTACAAAAATCCTTGTCCGCTGGGTATAATATTAGCCGTGCCCGTTAGTCCTGTAAAATTACTACCCACACCACCAAGGCCCGCAATATAGGTAGCATAAACCTTTAACTTAGGATTATATATGTACATAATGTTACCAGTGTTGCTTACATGATTTTGATTAACCTTGTCCCAGTCGATAGAACTTGCGTAAGGGTTTCCTACCAGATTATAGCCACGTATTAAATTATTACCTGAAGTATTAGTGTAAAAGTAATTTTCCTTGAAGCGGCCCCTGTCCAGTGATTAACGGTAATGTCTCCACTGGTTCAAATATCCGGTTGATGTTAGTGTAACCGGGTCGGCAATTGCGGTTATTGAAGTACTTGCATTTGTTGCACGGTTACCTCTGAAAAAGAATAAGAAAGCCATTACCCGCCGGCAAACTAAATGTACCCGGATCACCATCAATTGTAAAGATGAACCGGTATTTATTTTGCTGACACCGCGGAAATTCCCGGCTGTAAAATTAGCGCTGCTTGGCTTTAAGTTTTCGC
>NZ_JABFCR010000039.1:0-27877 GCF_013087555.1 Mucilaginibacter humi | reverse complement strand
TCCATTCTATCTCCACTTCGTCTTTATGCTCAAATTGTGCTAAAGCCTGTTCAAACCTGCGTTTGCCAATGTAGCAAAACGGGCACATCACGTCACTCCAAATTTGTATCGAACAGTTTACGGCCTCTTCTGGAAAAATTTTAAAGCCGTTGCCGAAAAACGCAAGACAAAAGGCGCGGAAGATAAACGCCTGGTGCATCGTTATCACCGTCAAATTGGCCTCATTATTTCGTTTATCCTGTTTATGTTTATCACCAGCGGAGCGTTCCATATCATTATCCAGTTACGCAATGGTAAAGTAGCGAAACCGGAATATGCGCAGCTGATAGATCGAAGTGAGTTAGTATTGTCTAACCTTCAATTAACATTGCCGGATAGCAGTATTAACCGCATCGCGTTAGCAAAATTTAATAATCACACTTATTATCAAATCACCAATTACAAAAAACGCGTCTTATATTTTGATACCACAACGGGTACAGAACTAAAAGATGGCGACACCAAATTTGCAGCCTTTTTAAGCGATTATTATGGCGATGGTAAGACACGGGCCCAGCCAACAATAACCCGCATTGGCCAGTTTGATAACGAATACGGTTTTATTAACAAGCGCTTACCGGTGCAAAAGGTAAGCTATGCCAATGGCGAGAACCGGTATATAGAAACCACAACGGCCAAACTGGCAACCAAAGTGGCGGGTATAGACCGCGCCGAGGGATTGAGCTTTATCTTCCTGCATAAATTCTTTTGGATGACCTGGGCGGGCAAGAATATTCGTGATATAGTGAGTATGTTAGCAGCGTTAACTGTATTAGTGGTTTCGCTATTAGGGTTAACCGCATTTATTAAAAATAAGTAAGTCATGAGATCAGCATTAATAGCCTTAGCATTTATTGGTTTAAGTTTTGGTGCCTGTAGTAATGCCGCTAAAGATAAGGCCCCAAAGAAAAAGGAATATAAATACTACTGCACAATGCACCCGGAGATTGGAGCAGATAAACCAGGCGTCTGTTCTAAATGCGGGATGCAGTTGGTGGAGCGCGAAGCGGATAAATAATAGATGTTATAACTGTTACAGGCGTTTCAGCTGTATCAGTTGTGACACCTGTATCTACAACACCGGTAACAATTTCCATCATCTTTGGCATCCACAATCAATTTTACTTTGCGCTTACGCTGAATTTATACTCTTGTGGTAACTTTGCGCCATGAAGATACAAATTTGGAGTGACGTGATGTGCCCGTTTTGCTACATTGGCAAACGCAGGTTTGAACAGGCTTTAGCACAATTTGAGCATAAAGACGAAGTGGAGATAGAATGGAAAAGTTTCCAGCTAAACCCCAACCCGGTAACTGACGTTACTTTAAATATTAACCAATACCGGCGGATATTAAGGGCATAACGCTTGACCACGCCAAACAAATGAACAACCAGGTGACCCAAATGGCTGCCGAGGTTGGCTTAACCTATGATTTTGATAAAGCAATTGTTGCCAATAGTTTCGACGCGCACCGTTTTGCGCACCTGGCCAAACAAAATGGTTTAGGTGATGAAGCCGAAGAGGCCCTATTCAATGCTTACTTCACCGAAGGTAAAAACATAGCAGACCACGATACCTTAGCCGAGCTTGGCGAAAGCATTGGCTTAGACAAGGCCGAGGTTCATCATACTTTAGCGGGTAATAAGTTTGCCATTAATGTTCAGCAGGATATAGCACAGGCGCAGCAGTTAGGCATCCGTGGCGTTCCGTTTTTGTGATGGATAATAAATATGGCGTATCAGGCGCGCAGGCCGTACCTACATTTTTAGAAACGCTGGAGAAAGCTTATAGCGAATGGATGGAAACCAAACCTGCTAAACTCGATGTAGTTGAAGGCGATAGTTGTGAAGTTGGCGGAGATTGTTAAGATATCAAGCTCAAAAAAAGCTTTGTTATCCTGAGCGTTAGCGAAGGATCTTGTAGAATTGACAAGTGATATATCTTACTTATCGCATTTAGAAGATTCTTCGCTAAAGCTCAGAATGACATAAAATATTTGGGGCATAACTATTCTTTATTTAAATCCACATCCTTAGGGTTTAGAATATATTCGAAGTTCTCATACCCGTTATGGAAATGGAACTTCAGCCTTGATTTAGGCACCTCGATATCTAATGATAATGCCGCGAGTGTTTCGGGCAGGATATCGCGGATCAGTTTGAGGTCGGTTACATGCGGCATTTCTACGTAGATACCATCATCCAAAGGTTTAATATCCCAGCCGGGCAGGTTGGCATTTTGCAATATATTAAGCCATTTTTGTTGATATAAGTTCATAATACGTTCTCCTCTACTGCATGTAAGCAATAAGCAAGCCAAATGGATATATAGTCTGCACACTATTTTTTGACTTTGCCGTAACATAAAGTACTGTACATTTGTCTCATTAATCAAATGATTAATAAATACGCATAACAACTAAGTTTATTAACTTTTTGTATAATATAGTCAGGAAATATCTTGCATAAGTAATACCTTTGTCCCATTGATGGATACCGAATTAGACACAGCTCTCCAACCCCAAAAAAGGCAAAAAAACCAAAGGTAAGTTCGCAACTTTTTTGTAAGCCTTTATAACATCCACAAGTTCATTATCCGGTTCTTTAAGGAGGCATTTGTGCAGCCTTTCGAGTTTAAAGAAATTGTGCGTCAGTGTTATGAGGTTGGTGTACGTTCGTTCGCTTTAATATCATTAACGGGATTTATTGTAGGTTTAATATTTACCAAGCAGTCGCGGCCGTCCTTAGGTCAGTTTGGAGCTACTTCATGGTTACCGTCGTTGGTATCAATAGCCATCATGCGGGCCCCGGCTCCGTTGGTAACCGCATTGATAGCGGCCGGTAAAGTAGGTTCAAGCATAGGTGCCGAATTAGGCTCCATGCGCGTAACCGAGCAGATTGACGCTATGGAGGTATCGGGCACTAAACCGTTTAAATTTTTGGTTTGTACACGCGTACTTGCCACAACTTTAACTATCCCTATCCCGGCAACATATACCGGTTTGGTAGCTATGTTGGGCGGCTACATAAACGTAGCTGTTAATGAGGGTACCAGCTTTAACACCTTTGTACAGGAATTTTTTGATCCGCTTACCTTTACCGATTTTACATCATCATTAGTTAAATCAATCGTATTTGGATTTACCATTGGCATTGTAGGTAGCTACCGGGGCTATTTTTCGACAAAAGGTACAGAGGGTGTAGGTAAAGCTGCCAATGGCGCTGTGGTAACAGCCATGTTTTTGATATTTATTGAAGAAATAGTAATAGTACAGATAACCAGTTGGTTTCGTTAATAATAAATTATGCATAAGCCCAAGGCACATGTAGACTACAATAACACAGTGATAGATATCAGGGGTTAGAAAAATCTTTTGAGGACTATCATGTATTGCGTGGTATAGACCTGAAGCTTTTCCAGGGCGAAAACCTGGTGGTGCTGGGTCGTTCAGGTACGGGTAAGTCTGTATTGATAAAGATCATTTCGGGTTTATTGCAGGCGGACAAAGGTCATATCGAGGTACTTGGCCAGGACATCAATAAAATATCGGACAGGGAATTACAGGAGCTGCGTATCCGCATAGGCTTCTCCTTCCAGAACAGCGCTTTGTACGATAGTATGACCGTGCGCAAGAACCTGGAGTTCCCGCTGGTGCGTAACCGTAAGGGCATAACCAAAGCAGAAATAGACGATGCTGTAGAAAGCGTGCTGGATGCCGTAGGCCTGAGCCAAACTATTAACCAGATGCCATCTGAGTTATCCGGCGGGCAGCGTAAACGTATTGGCATTGCACGTACATTGATATTGAACCCCGAGATTATGCTGTATGATGAACCTACAGCCGGCCTCGACCCTATTACGTGTATCGAGATAAATGAGCTGATCAATGAGGTTCAGCAAAAATATAAGACATCATCCATCATCATCACCCACGATTTAACCTGCGCCAAACAAACAGGCGACCGGATAGCTATGCTGTTAGATGGCCAGTTTCAGCGCCAGGGCACATTCGACGAGGTTTTTGATACGAAGGACGAACGGGTAAAACCATTTTTTGATTACAATTTTATAAGATAGATTTACACAGCATTACAACATAATGGATAGAACAGAAAATAAACGGGCAATAATAGTAGGACTGTTCCCGGCCATAGGCCTGTTAGTTTTTATTGTCGGCGTTTTCACTTTGGGCAGCCAGTCAAAAAGCTTCTCAAAAAGTATACATATCAGTGCCGTATTTGATGATGTATCCGGATTAAAAACCGGTAACAGCGTTTGGTTCTCGGGCGTAAAAGTTGGCAGCATCAGCAAGATCCATTTTATTGGCCCCGGCCAAAGTTGATGTACGGATGAGTATAGACGAAACCAGCCAGCAATATGTACACCGCAACGCTGGTGTTCACATAGGGTCGGACGGGTTAATAGGCAACAAGATTATTGTAATTGATGGCGGCAGTCCGCAGGCTCCGGTTGTGCAGGATGGTGATGTTTTACAAACTGAAAAAATAACATCAACTGATGATATGTTGAAAGTACTGCAACAGAACAATCAAAACTTACTATCAATAACCGGCGACTTTAAATTATTGAGCCGTAAAATATTACAAGGTAAAGGTACTGTAGGTACACTTATGGCCGATAGCGCCGTAGGTAACCAGTTTAGAAATGCGATGACCAATTTCGAGCGTACCAGTGCTACCGCAGCGCGCTTAGCTGCAAATCTTGAAAAATTCAGTTCAAAAATGAACACTAAGGGCGGTTTGGCTGATAAGATGTTAACTGATACAGCTACATTTGCTACTATAAAAGCCGCAGCTAACAAACTTCGTGAAGCAGCCAACAGTGGTGCCGATGCGGCAAGCAATTTAAAAACAGCTACTGATAAATTTAACCGTACTGATAACACTATTGGTGTATTAATTAACGATCCTAAAGCGGCAGCTAAATTACAGGGTACGCTTAACAACCTGCATGATGCATCTGTTAAGGCAAATGATGATTTGGAAGCACTGCAGCATAACTTCTTCTTTAAAGGCTTTTTTAAAGACAGGGCAAAAGCCAAAGCTGATAGTATAAAGAAGGCAAATAAACAGTAGACTTACGCATTGTAATTTCGACCAACGGGAGAAATCTTATACTCCGTGCTACGGATCGCGTGTATAAGATTTTTTCGCTGGCGCTCAAGAGAGAAGTTCTCACTCGTTCCTCGTATCGAAATGACAGATTGTTAGTTATATCATCTAACCTCAAACACTTTCCGTTTTCCTAAGTTTAATTTAGCATAGGCCACTCACTCCTGTAACATTAAATTAATAATTATGAAAACCGTTAAACCAGCAACTCCAGCCACACCCAATAAAAAGCCTGCCGTTAAAACCACTGAAAAGATAGAAACCGATTTCCCTTTAAGTGAAAAAGACGAGGTAAAAAAGCTGAACATAAATTACAGAAGAACCAAAAAAGAATAATTAAAGATCCATTCACTATCTTGGCTATCCAAATTCATCAACATGAAAAAATTAGCCTTTGGTTTATTGCTGTTAATAGTTGCCGCCTTACCTTCTTGCAAATCATCCGTTACTCCACAAGATCTTTACGGCAAATGGAAATATACCCGTGTGCGTAACCCAAACGCCGGTCCGCCGGATAGCGTAGGCAAAATGACTTTACTTACTGAAAAGCCTTTTATAGAGTTCACCCAAAAAGACAGCCTGATCATTAATTGGGATGGTAAAGTACTATCCCATGGAACATTTACCATCGATGGGTCAAATATCCGCTATAAAGAGATCTTAGCTACAGGCATCCGGGAGTTTCCTTTTTACATTGAGAAGTTTGATGGTAAACAACTTATATTCTCGACCAAAGGCACCGATGGATCGGAAGTTACGGCGGTGAAAGAATAACTATTTTTAAATAAAAGGTGATACTTCACCCCTAATCGGCACATATAAATAAAAAGACTCATTATGCCCGGTATCAGTATTCCAAACAGACAAGCACAACGGCAGCAGCTTTTTATTAACTTGTATAAAAAAGCTTTCCCTATTGTGGCCAAATACGTTAGCCGTATGGGCGGCAGCTTTGATGAGGCTAAGGATGTATTCCAGGACGCCCGGTAGTTGTTTATGAGAAGAGCCGGCTATCAGCCTTAAATAATGATACGGCTTACCCGGTGGGCACGGCTAAGCATTTATGGCTAAAGCGCTATCGCCAAACCAGTCAAAATGTCCCCTTGGGTGATATAGATCTGTTTGATGATAACGTTGCAAGCCCATCCAACAACCGCCTGATGCGCTTTTTAGAGACAGCGGGCAGCAAGTGCATGGAGTTGCTTAAGGGGTTTTATTACGATGACCTATCGCTTACCGAGATAGCCGACAGGTTTGGCTACAGCGGTGTGCGCAGCGCTACCGTGCAGAAGTATAAATGTTTGGAAAAAGTACGGGAAACCATTAAACAAAAAGCATTGGTGTATGACGACTTCATGGAATGAAACCAAACAGATAGAGA
Source organism: Mucilaginibacter humi (assembly GCF_013087555.1). Lineage (NCBI taxonomy): Bacteria > Pseudomonadati > Bacteroidota > Sphingobacteriia > Sphingobacteriales > Sphingobacteriaceae > Mucilaginibacter > Mucilaginibacter humi. The sequence goes on along the minus strand of NZ_JABFCR010000039.1, from coordinate 21,323 downwards.
CCCATATATTGGGTACAGCCAGCACCGGCGATGCTTTGTTATTCGGGGCGAAGCTGATACTGGACAACGACCGGCCGATAAACTGATATGGCAGCAAAAAGCTTATGCTGCTATACACCAGTTTGGCCGCAGGCAGCTAAAAAAGGAAATAGAACAAGTACATCAACAACTGTTTACACAGCCAGAACACATCAGCAGCTTTGCTGATAAGATATGGCGGCTGTTTAGTAAACCATAAACCAACAAACTTTATGAATATCGACAAGAACGAGTTCCGCAAATTTGCGGTAGGGCATTGCCATGTCCAAAAAGACCGGGTAGACAGCTACATTACCAGCGTTGAACAGGCAGCTATACCAATCGCTATGACGCCATATATTACCGAGGAGCGCGAGATGCGGGTTTCGCAAATGGATGTCTTCTCCAGGCTGATGATGGACCGCATTATTTTTATGGGTGCGCCGGTGGAGGCTAACATTGCCAACATTGTACAGGCGCAGCTCCTGTTCCTGCAGAGTACCGACGCTAAGAAGGATATCCATATGTACATCAATTCGCCTGGCGGCGAGGTGTACGCCGGGTTTGGCATTTATGATACCATGCAACTGGTTAGCCCTGATGTATCAACCATTTGTACCGGCATGGCGCTGTCATTTGGGGCGATATTGTTATGCGGCGGCGCCAAGGGTAAACGTAGCGCCCTGCCCCACTCGCGCGTAATGCTGCACCAGCCGTTAGGGGGCGTACAAGGCCAGGCTTCAGACATTGAGATCACCGCTAACCAGGTGCTGAAAGTTAAAAAGGAGCTGTATGACATTATAGCCAAACATAGCGGACAGGACTACCAGAAGGTACATGAGGTTTGCGACCGCGACCACTGGATGGTAGCCGCCGAGGCCAAAGAGTTTGGGGTGATTGATGAAGTATTAGGGTGATCACAGATTAAGCCGATTTGTGATTAATTAAGATATAATAGATTATTGTGTTTGATTTAATAGATAACAAACTAAAATCAAACACAATAATCGACTTGATCTGTGATCATCAATGTGCTACAACACCACCGCCCTTACTCACATCTACCTTATTTTTTATCCGCGAAGCGCCAAATAATAATACCAGCAGGCCAACAACGGCGGTCGATTCCATAATGCCGGCCATTGGCACGGCCGACCGGCTATCAAACACACTCACACCAAAAGTGGCCAACGCGCCTAAGCCTAACTGTAGCGCGCCCAACAACGCCGATGCGGTGCCCGCGTTTTTCTCGAACGGCGCCAGTGATAATGCGGAAGCGTTGGGGCTGGTAATACCTACGCAGCATAACAATACAAATATCAGCGCAAGCGTAGCGCCTAAGCCGTACCAACCGTAATGGCTGCCTATTAAAAATAGCAGGGCAGTGCTTACCTGTATGGCCATAGATACGCGGATAATTTGCTCGCTTTTAAATTTCTTTAATAACACGTTATTAACCTGGCTCGAGCCTATAAAGCCTATGGACAGCCCGGCGAAGATCCAGCCGTAAGTTTTGGCGCTTACCTTAAACACCTCCATAAACACTATCGGCGAAGCAGAAACATATACAAACAAGCCACAAAACGCGAAAGCGCCGGTTAAAGCATAAGTATAAAATTGCGGCTCTTTAATAACCTGTAAGAAACTGTTAATGATAGGTGCCGGTTTGAGCGAATAGGTAGGATCGGCTTTGTAGCTTTCGGGCAGGAAGAAGATAACCGTAAGCAATATTACCAGCGCCATCGCACCCAATATTACAAATATTAAATGCCAGCCCCATACCACGGTAACATACCCCCAACAGTAGGCGCTATCATAGGCGATGCGCCTAATATCAATATCAGCAAGGCAAAGATCTTGGCGTTATCCTTTAACGGAAAAATGTCGCGCACCATAGCCATTGATGCCACACCTGCAGCGCAACTGCCTATGGCTTGTATAAACCGCAACGTAATCAGCGCTTCAATACTGGTTGAGTAATAACATCCCGCCGAAGCGATAATATATAGTACCAAACCTATATACAAAGGTTTTTTCCGCCCGAACCTGTCAAGCAAGGGTCCATATAACAACTGCCCTACCGCCAACCCTATAAAAAAACTGGATAATGATACCGAAACCCGCGCAGTAGTAGTATGAAAAGAGGCTGCAATAGCCGGGAAACCCGGAAGATACATATCAATAGAAAAAGGCCCCAAAGCAGTAAGCGAACCTAATATCAGTACAGTAAAGAAATAACGTTTTTTAGTCATAATGAGTGAGGAATTGCTCCCCTTAATATTCGGCAAATATCGCTTTTACCATGTTAAACCGGGCTATACACACGGTAATATTTAGTTAATTATTAAGAAACGACTATTAAACCATACACTTTTAAACCCGTCATAGCTGTAACATACGTATTTAAACAGGTCCGTTAATCTTGGCTTGTTATTTGATTTACGGCTGATAACTAAAATTTTATTTACAGATACTATGAAAAAGTTAATTGTATATACCGGCATAATTACAGCAACGTTGTTTTCTACAGCCAACCTTGCACATGCACAAGAAAAAAAAGGAATAAGCGAACAAGGTAAAGGTGCCATTATAGGCGGTGCCGGTGGCGCTTTAGTTGGTGGTATTATTGGCCATAATGTTGGCGGCGCATTAATAGGTGGTGCCGTAGGTGCCGGTGGTGGTTATATTATTGGTAACGAAAGCCGCAAAGCCAAAGAGAAAAAACGTATTGCAGCATACAGAAAGGCATATTATCTTAAACACGGGCATTATCCAAATGCTTATGTGTACAAAAAACCAAGAAATTAACTATTGATTGTTTAAAAAAGCCCGTCCCGTAATTTTACCGGACGGGCTTTTGTGTTTTTTTACTATATTAAAGCCATTGCAATAACGTTATATGTTTAAATGGTAAAAGCCTTACTTACAATTATTTTTTGTTGCTGGGGAATAACCTTATTGGCACAAACTGATAGCAGTTCGGCAAAGTACAGGCCTTTTATTGATACGCTGGAGAAACGGGATCTGATTGATATTGCCAACTCCATACTCCATAAAAAAGCGCGCTCTGTAGCTGATAAGGACGAAAAGAAACTTTATTTCTCCTTCCTGCCCATCTCGTCATCCGCTTTTGAGTCGGCTGGTAAAACGCTTATCGCGTCAACAACAGCCGGTTTCTATTTAGGCAATTTACGCACTACTAACCTGTCTTCTGTAAATTTCACGCCCTATACAAACTTTACCGGGCGATATGGCTTACCTGTACGATCAAGCATCTGGTTAAAAGACAATACCTTTAATATCCGGGCGATACCCGGGTTTTAAAATACCCGCAATACACTGGGGGCTGGGCGGCGGGCAACCTGCCGACCATAAGTTTCTGGTAGATTATGTGTACGTAAGGTTTTACCAAAGCGTGCTTAAACAAATTAAGCCCTACTTTTTTGCCGGCATTGGGTATAACTTAGATTATTACATGGATATTGAGAGTGACAATGGCAGCCACACCACTTTAAACCAGTTTACCGATTACTTTTTCGGTACCAAACACAACCAAAATTCATTTTCGTCGGGCCCTACTGTAAATTTATTGTATGATACCCGCAACAACTCTATAAACCCTTTACCGGGTTGGTATGCCAACGTTATTTACCGTTTTAGCGCGGCCAAACTGGGTAGTAACGATAATTGGCAGTCGTTATATGTTGATGTGCGGAAGTACCTGTTGTTATCTAAGGGCGAACGCAAAAATATGCTGGCGTTCTGGACCTATTACTGGACCACCCTATCGCCCGGCTCGCCTTACTTAAACCTGCCTTCAATTGGTAATGATCCTTACCAGAGGTCGGGCCGGGGTATTGAGCAAAACCGTTACCGGGGCGAAAGCTTATTTTACCGGAAACCGAGTACCGTTGTGATATAACCGACAATGGCCTGTTGGGATTTGTTGGGTTTGCTAATGTAAACTCGGCCAGCCAGCCCAACAGCAGGAAATTCAGGTACTTTAATCCTGCCGGCGGCGCGGGCCTGCGGATTAAGTTTAATAAGAAAACCGATACCAATATTGGGATAGACTATGGAAAAAGCAAAGATTATTCGTCAGTTTCAATAAATTTAGGAGAAACTTTTTAGTTAAAAACTGCCCTGTAGTCATTACAGGGCAATAAATTAATTTTTTTACAATTTATTAACCGGAATGTTACCCAGGCTAATGAAATATATCAGAATTAATATTTTATATTTGATTAAGATATCCGAAAAACAAGCACGACTCTATACGTACCAGCATTTCACATTAAACTATTAAGTTTTTTCGAAGTCAAAATACCTTAATCTGAATAGCTGATCTTAATAACTGCATGTCGAAACGTATTTTAATATTAGATGACAACCAGGATATCCGGAAATTGTACACGAAACACTTTCTTACGAGAAATTTGATGTTAAGAGCACGTCAAATGGCGGTGACGTTATGCCTATGCTTGCTGATTTTGGGGCCGACCTGGTGATATTAGATTTTAGGGTAGCAGGTATAAATGGCGGCGAGCTTTGTAAACAGATAAAGTGTCATCCCGACTATAAAGATATTCCCGTTATTATTTTTTCGGCCTACATTAATCATGATGATGAATTATATGGCTATGGTTGCGATGCCATCATCAACAAACCTTTTGACCTTACCGAACTGGTTGAAAAAGTTAACAGCCTAATCCTATAACTTCGCTCCCCTTCTTTTCCTGTAATTATAAAAAATTAAGTAAAACAATAAAAACAACCTTATGTTGTCTTTAAAAAAGACAGTTGTATAAAACGTAGCAGGCTTACATAGGTTTTATAATTATAATGCTTACTATTGTTTTATAAACCAACACATTAACTTAATTTATTAGATGAAAATTTTTATCGCCAAGCTGCCTTACCAATACGAAGGGGCTGACCTAACAGAACTTTTTTCTCCCTTCGGCGAGGTAAGTTCGGCAAACGTGATCATGGATCGCGAAACCGGCCGCAGCAAATGCTATGCTTTTGTTGAGATGCCAAATGACGCGGAAGCACAAAGTGCCATTGACGCGCTTGATGGGAAAGAAATTTTAGACAAGGCAATTGCTGTTAGCCAAGCCAAAGAAAAAACCGACAGGCCAGCGGGCGGCGGGGGCGGATACCGTGGCGGCCATAGTGGCGGCGGCAGTTACAACCGCGACCGTAACAACGGTGGCAGTGGATACGGTGGTAATAGTGGTGGTGGCGGCTACAACCGCGACAGAAGCAGCGGCGGCGGGGGTTATAACAAAGATCGTGGAAACGGCGGCGGCGGAAGCTATCGCGACCGGGGTAATAAGGGTGGTGACGCTGATTATTAATATTCAGAATTCTATAAAATATAAAAGGCGGGCTTCTTGTTTAGAAGCCCGCTTTTTTGCCTCTCCCTAAATCCCTCTCCAAAGGAGAGGGACTTCGATGCAAGGCATATCATATTATATTATGCTTTTATTAATGTTAACTTTTAAAGCCCCTCTCCTTTGGAGAGGGGGTGGGGTGAGGCCTTAATTCAACTTAAACCCTATACCAAACTGCCATACCGGTTTGCGGTAGTTAGGCACATATGTACTTCCCTGCGAGTCGGTTTTTTGAAGGTCAACTGTATAACGTGCGCGCAGATCAACAGACCTGTTCAGGTCGAAGCTTACACCTAACACGCCATCTAAAAATGATTTATGGCCGTTATTGTTTTCGTAATAAGTTTCCTGTGATACCACAAACCCATTGTCATAAGTATTAGTAGTATTTAACAGGTAAGACAATTGCGGACCTACCAGGATGTTAAAACCCGGGCCTACTTTAAATTTGGCCAATAAGGGCACGTCAATAAAGTTTGTACGCTGAGTAAAAACGCCACTCGGAGTGGTAGCTTCGTACCCTTTTTGCGAAAACAAAACTTCGGGTGCAAAAGATAATGGATAAATAATAGGCAGATCAAAAGTTAAACCTGCATTCAGGCCTACTATACTGCCCGTACTGTAATTTGAGTTGCCGGAACTGATCTGGTTTGAAACGTTACCGCCTATGGTAAGGCCAATTTTAGGGCTGTAATAATCGCCGTTGTTGTCGCGCTGGCTGTTGCGTTGCCTATGGTATCTGCGCTGTGCGCTTACCGAGCCTGCAATTATCGTCAGGCATATAGCAAAAGAGAAGTTTTTTCATAATAGTATGCTTTATATTTTTAAGTAATGGTTTTTAGAGCACGGCCATTTAAAAAGGTTTATTTACAAATTGCTTTTTATTTATTTTTTTGCGGAAGGGCTGTGTAACAATACTTAAAGGAGATTGTCTGATACGTTGTTTGGCATACTGCCAAACAAAACCAATTTTGTGGTAATCACCATTTTTTTAGTCGAAGTTTTTAAATACATTTATTGTTTAAACAATTAGCATGAAACAAAAATTACTCCCGGTAGGCCTTGCACTGGTCTTTTTTGCATTAAACTTAAACGCGCAGGGCGTTATAGCCTGGAAACAGGCCACATCTGGCGGTTATACTTATCGCTATGTTACCGGCGACCCTACCCACTCGCGCTTTTACACGCTAAAAAATGGTTTAACCGTAATTTTAAGCCCCACTAACAAACAGCCGCGTATACAGGCTTATATAGCCGTAAAAGCGGGCAGTAAGACCGACCCTGCCGACCATACCGGCCTGGCGCATTACGGAACACATGATGTTTAAGGGTACTGATAAGTTTGGCACAACCAACTGGGCCAAAGAAAAACCCTACCGGATAAAATAGACGCCCTTTACGAGCAATATAACTCCACCAAAGACGAGGCTAAACGTAAAGAGATCTATAAAGAGATCGACAAAACATCAGGCGAAGCGGCTAAAATCTCTATTGCTAACGAGTATGATAAAATGATGGCCTCAATGGGTGGCCAAAATAGTAACGCTTTCACCTCGTTTGAGCAAACGGTGTATACCGAGGATATCCCAAGCTCATCATTAGATAAATTCCTGGTGCTGCAGGCAGAGCGTTTCCGCAACCCTATTATGCGGATTTTCCATACGGAGCTGGAAGCAGTTTACGAAGAAAAGAACCGCACGCTGGATGACGACGGCCGCAAAGTTAGCGAAGCCATGTTTGCCGCTGTATTCCCCAACAACAACTATGGTAAACAAACTACCATAGGTACTATTGAGCATTTAAAAAATCCGTCGTTAAACGCTATTCGCAACTACTATTACACTTATTATGTGCCAAATAATATGGCCGTTATCCTTTCAGGCGATTTTAACCCGGATGTGGCAGTTAAAAAGGTAGAGCAAACCTTTGGCTATATGAAGCCTAAACCTATCCCGCCTTATACCTTCGCGCCAGAGCAGCCTATAACCAGCCCGGTAAAGCGTGATGTTTACGGCCCTAATCCAGAAAATTTAACTATCGCGTTCCGTTTCCCGGGCGCTGCTACCCGCGATGCCCGTTTATTGGATCTGATGGGATCAATGTTAACCAACGGCAAAGCTGGCTTATTTGACCTTGACCTGGTTAAAAAACAAAAATTACTTAGTGCGGGCGCCAGCAGTTACACCTTAAAAGATTACAGCGTTTTATTGCTGCGCGGCAACCCAATAAAAGGGCAATCGTTAGACCAGGTGAAGGACCTGATGATGGCCGAGATCAGTAAACTGAGAAAAGGCGAATTTTCTGACGACCTGATCAAATCAATTGTTAACAATCAGAAAAAAGAGAAGATAATTGATAACGAAAGCTATGTAAACCGTGCCAGCAACCTGATGAGTGATTTCACATCGGGCGTTGACTGGAAAACCGATATAGCCACCGTTAACGAGCTTTCAAAGATAACCAAGGCGCAAATTGTTGAGTTTGCAAACAAGTACCTTAACGATAATAACTACGTAATTATTTACAAGCACCGTGGGCGAAGATAAAAACATAGTAAAGGTTGAAAAACCTGCTATCACGCCGGTTGAGGTAAACGCCACCTCACAGTCAGAATACCTGAAAAAATTGAGGCTCTGCCTTCAAACGCGGTAAAACCGGTTTTCCTTGATTTCCAAAAAGATATCCAGCGTGCTAAAGCCGGAAAGGTGGACCTGCTATCAATTCAAAATAAGGATAACAGCATATTCCGCCTGTACTACCGCTTTGATATGGGTAGCTGGAACAACAAGCTGTTACCAATTGCCGCGCAATACATCCAGTTTTTAGGCACCAAAACCAAAACCGCCGAAGACTTTAGCAAAGAGTTTTATAAACTGGCGACATCTTACAGCATATCAACCGGTACAGAATATACGCAGGTTGCATTTAGCGGCTTACAGGAGAACTTTGGCGCATCAATAAAATTATTCGAGGACCTGCTGGCAAACTGCCAACCAGATGAGCAGGCTTTAGCCGGATTTAAGGCCCGTTTAAAAAAATCAAGGGAAAATGCTAAACTAAACAAGGCATCAATTGCCAGTGCTTTAAGAAGCTATGCTACCTATGGCCCGTCTAACCCCTTTAATTATACATTTACAGATGCCGAGCTGGATGCCATTACCGCTGATGAACTGATCAGCATCTTGCATTCGCTTAGTAATTATAAGCATACCGTATTGTATTATGGGCCGCAAACTGCACAGCAAGCTGCATTAACCGTAGCCCAGCTGCACAAAACACCGGCTGCATTTATGCCATATCCGGCTGCCAAAGTATTTACCAAAGTACCCACCGCTACCAACCGTGTATTTTTTGCTAATTATGACATGGTACAGGCCGAAATTTATTGGGTACGCAATGAAGACATGTTCAATGCTGCGCAAACGCCAGAGATAGAATTGTTTAATAACTATTTTGGTACCAGTGGCTTTACCTCTATCGTATTACAAAATATCCGCGAAGCTAAAGGGTTGGCCTATTCGGCATTTGCTGTTTACCAGCAGCCGGTTAAAAAAGACGATTCGAACCTATTTATAGGTTATGTAGGCACACAGGCTGATAAATTGAACGAAGCTATACCTGCCATGAACGACCTGCTGAATAAATTACCCGAGTCTGAAAAAGGTGTAATTGGCGCAAAGGACAACATTCGTAAATCAATAGAAACCGAGCGTGTGACACAGGACGATATTTTGTTTAGCTATCTGGCAGCACAACGCCTTGGCCTGAATTACGATGCCCGTAAAACAACTTTTAATAGTTTGGATAAGATGGATTTTAAAACCATTAACGCGTTCCACCAGGCACAGTTGGCAAATAAACCATTTGCTTATTGTATTGTAGCATCAGAGAAACGCGTTAGCGATACCGATCTGAAGAAATACGGCCAGCTGATCAAGCCTGATATGAAAACATTATTTGGCTATTAATAACTAATAGTGTTCTGTAAAACAAGCACTTAATTAAAAAATAAGGCAATAAATTAAAATCAGAAAGAAATATTACACATAAAATGCATTAAAACCCTACATATGTGTAGGTAAAACACTGCATTCTACAAATTATGGGAATATTTTATCAGCTATGGTATAGGAATTGTTATTAATATAATAATTCCTATACCTTTTTTATTATAGGCTTAATACGAATAAAAATGCAGCGGATATTAGCGGTTGATGATGATAAAGATATTTTAGAAGTTTTACAGTTGATACTGGAAGACTCGGGTTATGAAGTTGAAACACTGGCTGACGGTAACTTATTATTTGACCGTATACAAAAGCAACAGCCTGATTTGATTATACTGGATATTATGTTAGGCAATATGGACGGGCGCGAACTTTGCCGTACTGTTAAAACAAAAAAGAAACGCATGATATCCCGGTTATTCTGCTGTCAGCGAGCCATACAATCGCCAACAATTTAAAACAAAATGGTAACCCGGACGACTTTATATCAAAGCCGTTTGATATTGACGTACTTATTGAAAGAGTAGAACGACAATTGTCAGCAGCTTGAATGAGGAATCGTCATTAGTCATTAGTCATTAGTTCAAGCTTCGCTTGAACTTTTTTATGTGGTACCTCCCGGTAAACTATGACCATTGGCTGCTTGCTATTAATCAACAATTGTAAAGTTTTCCACAACTATACCATCTAATTTCATTAATGCGTTTAAAAAGCGTTGTTCACATTTGTTAATTACTATTGTGGATTGCATTTTTGCGTTTAGCTAATTTAGCGCTACCATTTTTTACGCACCTTATGATTAAATTGAAATATAGCATAGCCCTGTTACTCCTATTTTTTGCTTTTACTTTACGTGCACAGCAAAGTCAGTCGTTCCGGGCGTATCGCACTTATCACGCTGCCGGCGACCTGTTAGAACGCGGTATGTATGTGGCGGCCTCTGCCCAGTATCGTTTGGTGATGGAATCAAAACTAAAAACCAGCAACCAGCCCCAGTTTGAAAGTGAGTTATCCTTATTAAAAGAGAACGCGCAGTACTATGTAGCGCTTTGCGCGTTAGAGTTGGGAAATGATGATGCGGAGGACCTCTTCCTGAAATTCATGCATGATCACCCGGAAAACCCGCTGGCTAAGCTGGCCGTTTACCAGATAGGCAGATCATACTCTAAAAAAGGTAATTACAAACAAGCCTTACTATGGTTTGATAAGATCTCTGCCGATCAGCTAAACGGCCGGGAAAACACCGAATATAAATTCCGTAAAGCTTATGCCTATTTTACGCTCGATGACTATGCCAACGCGCAAATACTGTTTGGCGAAGTAAAGAACCGCAACTCGCCTTTTACTGATGATGCTACCTATTATTTTGCTTACATAGCTTATTTAAATAAAGACTATCACTTAGCGCTGCTAAATTTCGAGAAATTAAAAAATTCGAAAAAGTACATCAGCAGCTATCCGTACTATATCACCGCCGTTTACTTTTTAGATAAACGTTATGATGATGTACTGGCCTACGCTATCCCGATACTAAATACTACCAAACAGCAAAACGAAACCGAAATGCTGCGTATCATCGGCGCATCATACTTTGCTAAAAAGGATTATGATAACGCGGTAAAATATTACGACCGTTTTGAGGCCCGAGACCAGGTAAGACCCAAAACACCCGGATAGTTACCAGATGGGTTATGCCTATTATAAGGTAGGCAATTACGCCAAATCTGCCGCCGAACTGGAGAAGCTGATTGAGCAAAAAGACGTTTACAGCCAGAATGGTAGCTATACTTTAGGCGAGGTGTTCCTGAAGATGAACAACAAGCAGAGCGCCCGTAATGCTTTTTTAAACGCATCTAAACTTAGCTTCGATAAACAATTGCAGGAAGATGCGCTGTTCCAGTACGCCAAGCTATCCTACGAGCTTGATTTTAATACCCGGGCTTTAGAAGCAACCCGTTTATACTTAAAAAACTATCCCAACTCTACCCGTACTACCGAGGTGAAAGTATTATTAGGCGAGGAGTTGCTAAACTCGCGCAATTATAAAGAAGCGGTCGAGATTTTGGAGCCTATCCCCAACAAAACCCAAAGCGCCAAAATAGCTTACCAAAAAGTAACTTATTACCGCGGGCTGGAGTTTTATAATGAGCGCGCTTTCGAGAACGCTATCGGGATCTTTTTACGATCATTAAAGAACCCTATCGACTTAAAGACAAGGGCCTTAACCACCTACTGGATGGCCGAAGCGATGTATGAGGTACGTAAATACACTGAGTCGGTATCAACCTTCCAGGACTTTCTACAATTGCCTGAGGCACCGCAAACGTCGGTATTTAACTATGCCAATTATGCGCTGGCTTATGCTGCCTTCTACGGCGAGAAATATCGCACCGCAGCTACCTACTTCCAGCGTTTTATTGATGGCGAGGAGAAGGACCGAAACACGGTTAACGACGCCATTACCCGCATAGGTGATAGCTTTTTTGTTTTGAAAAGCTATGACAAGGCCTTAGCGTATTATAACCGGATCATAGACAACCATATTAAGGGCGAGGATTACGCGCTGTTTCAACGCGGTATGATCCAAGGGCTACAGGGAGCGCCGGATAGCAAGATCAATACGATGAAGGCTTTGTTGTTCCAGTTCCCAAATTCGGATTATGCTGATGATGCCGATTTTGAAATAGCCTACACTTACTTTATTAAAAACGACGGCCCTACCGCTAAAACCGCGTTGCAGGCCATGATCCAAAAATATCCGCGCAGCAGTTATATCCCGCGCGCGCTGGTTACCATTGGTTTGATTGATTACAATGCCGGTAGCGACGATGTGGCTATCGAATCGTTTAAAGCGGTGATAAAGGACTATGCATCGACAGACGAAGCTAAGCAGGCGTTAAAGCAGATTGAAAAGATCTACACCGACAAAGGTGACGCACAGACTTTCATTGCTTACGCTACCACTACCCCTATCGGTAATTATACCACTGCCGAACAGGAAAGCATTATGTATACCGCCGCCAATAACCTTTACTTACGCGGCGACTGGCAGGGTGTTGTAGCCGCGGTAGGTGGTTACTTCGAGAAATTCCCTAACAAGCCTATTTATGAGAAACAGGCAAGGTTTATCCGTGCGCAGGCGTTGGTTAACCTTAAACGCGATGACGACGCTATCATTGATTACAACGTGATATTGAACGACTGGACCAGTTCATCAACAGAGCAATCGTTGATAAGCATGGCTAAGCTGTACATCAACAAGAAAAAGTATAACGATGCGGTAGTGTTCCTGAAAAAGCTGGAGATCACCTCAGAATATAAGGCCGATTATACCTTTGCTATAAATAACTTACTGCTATGCTACGCGCAAATGCACGCTGCTGATGAGGCACTAAACTATGTTAAGCTGATAAGGGCCAACGAAAAATCGGCACAGGAGGATAAATTCAGGACCGGATTATATGCAGGCTTGGCCTATCTGCAAAAAGGCGATACTACCGCCGCGGTAAACGAATTTGATTATACCATTTCAAATACCAAAACTATTGCGGCAGCCGAAGCTAAATACAATGTAGCGTTGGTGCAGTACCTGAAACACCAGTATAAAACATCGCAAAAAACCTGCTTCGAGATAGCTAAAGAAATGCCTAACTATGATTACTGGATAGCTAAAACGTTTATCCTGTTGTCAGACAATTATGTGGCGCTGAAAGACAACTTCCGTGCTAAGGCTACGCTGCAAAGTATCCTGGATAATTACAAAGGCGATGACGACATCTTAGCCATCGCGCAGCAAAAATTGGATAAGATCTCGCCGCCGAAAGCTAAAATAGAGGAAGCGGTACCAGACTCTACCCAAACAAAAAAACCGGTTAATAAAGGATAAAAGAAGACAAGCACATGAAATTAAAATACACCTACACGCTGTTTACTTTGATCATGGTATTATACTTTGTTCCGGCTAACGCGCAAAAGAAAACAACGACTAAAAACCTGCCGCAAAAACAACCAAGCCTGCCGCAAAACCGGCAGCAGCAGTTAAAAAGGCCGAGGCAAAATCGCTGGGCGAAGCAGCCGCTAAAGTAACTGTAAAGGATACGGTAAAAGGCGGTGGCTCTGCCAATAACCCGGCCAACCCTACCGGCGGCAGTTTATCAGAAGAGATCGTCATTACATCGGCTTACAAGCCCGTATTGGCCGACGCGGTAAAGATCCGCCGTAACCCCGACCTGGAAGATAAAACGCCGTTTAAGGCGCCGTTAACGTATGTTCCGCTGGATAAAAGGTTGGATAAGGACAACGAGATAAAGCAGCTTAACTCCATGAAAATGCCGGTTACGCCTGATACCCTGCCTTATAACAATATTGTACGTGCAGGCATAGGCAACTTAAAAACCACGTTTTTAGAAGGCTACTTTGGCAACGGGCCCGACCAGGCTTTACAGGTGAGCGGTTATGTTAAACATCTCGCGCAAAGCGGTACAACTTACTACAAACAAAACAGCAGCAAAGACGAAGTTGGCGTATTTGGCAAAAGCATTGGCGAAACCAATACCCTAACCGGCCGCCTTGATTACACCAACAGCAGCAATTATTTTTACGGTTATAACCTGCAACACCCGCCGGCTACTTTAGATGTGGCACACCAATATTTCAATACACTATCGGGCGAGGGTGAAATTGCCAAGAACTATAAAGACATTGAGAATGATTTTACCTATGCCTTAAAACTTAAAGGTTATTTATTTGGCGACAGGTTTAAAGCAAGAGAGAACAACTGGTATTAGCAGGTTTTGTAAACAAAACCATTAATGAGTTTTATGCAGGTGTGGCTGCATCATTAGACCTGAGTACGCAAAAAGATAGCTTATACTCGTATAACAACAGCATAGTTAGGGCAAACCCTTACATTAAGTTCCGGGGCGAGAATTATAAAATTGACGCAGGGGTAAATTTAGTTGATGAGTTTGGTTTTGCCGGGCGTTTCTCAATCTTCCCTGCTGCCAAGTTAGAGTACCAGGTGATCCCAAAATATGTGCGCTTATTTGTGGAAGCCAAAGGCGATGTCAATAAATCATCATTGAGAGACTTTTTTGGTATTAACCCTTTCCTTGGTAAAAACCTGCTGATCCAGAACTCGGTTGATAAGCTTGACCTGACCGCTGGCCTTAAAGGCACCCCGGCACCGGGCCTTGGTTTTAAAGCCGATGTGTATAGAAACACCGTAAAAAACATGCCGCTTATTGTGAATGACTTTGTTGCCACACAAAACCGTTTCACAGTGATATATGATAATGGCAATGCTACTGTTAGCGGCTTTAATGGTGAGCTTGATTATAAAGCATCAAGCGATGTGGATGTTTTTGGCCGTGTTGAGTTTAAGGATTATAAAATGGCAAACGAGGCAAAAGCCCGGAACCTGCCTAAGTTTAAATTGACTGCAGGTACCGCTTTCACTATAAATGATAAGGTTAAGGTAACAGGATCGCTGGTGTTCCGTGGTTCAAGTTATGATCGTACCTATGACGTTTCTGTAACCACAGCGGCGGGGGTTGTGCCTTCACCGGGCTTAAACATCATCAATATCAGTTCGTTTACTGATTTGAGCGGAAGTGTTGAGTACAAAGTAAACAAGCAGATCTCCATTTTTGGGCGTGTTAATAACATTTTAAATTCAACAAATCAAACCTGGGTGCATTATCCTGACTACGGATTTAATATATTTGGCGGCGCGAGCTTTAGTTTTTAGTCTGAAGTCGTTAGTCTTAAGTCAATAGTTCCAAATTTTGGACTTCAGACTAAAGACTCAGGGCTTCAGGCTAAATTTGAACTTAACTAATTAACCGTTACTTTTAACGAATGGATGTAGGCTTTTATTTAGGCGAATTGCTAATGCAGCAGGGCGAGGTAAGTGTACCCGGCCTTGGTTATTTCGTGCAGGTGCGGATGAGCGGTTATTATAATGATAACGAGCGCAAATTCTACCCTCCCTATCATCAGGCGCAATTTGATATCCAGTCGATAGACGATGATGCCTTAGCCGAATATATTGCCGTTAAAAAAACATCTCCATCTCATCGGCCAAATATTTTACCGAAAAATATATTACCAACCTAAAGCAACAGGCGCTGATAAGCGAAGTACCTATTGGCAACCCGGGCCATTTTTATACCGAGGGAACCCAGTTAACTTTCAGGCCTGCCGATAAGATAATTGACGATACAATATTTTACGGTTTTGAGCCTATAAGCATAAATAAAATAGGCGACCCTGTAGAGGAACGACCTAAGGTTGAGCTAAACTTTCCGCCTAAACAGGCACCGCTAAAGCCTGCCGTAACTGAAGAGATTCAAACAGAGGTACAGCAACCTGCAGAACAGCCAACCCGCATTTACCGCGAGGAAGAGGAAATGGCAGGCGTATCGCCCGAGTTTTTTGAAGCCGCTGAAGAAGAGGAAGAGCAAACGAAAAGTCCGTTGATGTTGTTGCTGGTAATATTTATAGCAATAGTAGTTATAGCCTTGGGTGTATTTGCTTTATACAGGTACCAGCCGGATACCTTCGCCAAAATAGCTTTCTGGGAACATAAAACTGTCGATAGCATTAAACCAAAACCGGTTGTGGTGTCTAAACCGGATACATTAGCTACAGATAGCCTTTCGGCCGACTCGTTGAAAAAGGATACCACGGCAGTTAAAGATACAACAGCAGCTAAAAAGACAGAAGTGATCATATCGCAAACTGAAGTACCATCGCCTAAAAAACAGCTATTGGCAACTGTTGTTCCACCTAAAAGAAAGATGTGGTTACTATACCGGCCGGCAAGAGCAAAATAATAATGGCTGCGCCTTCGGCAGCGGTGGGTACCGTGCGCTTTGAGGTGTATGCGGTTAACGCCGCCACTATTGCCGAAGCTAACGCGGGTATCAGGCTGTTGAAGAAGTCGGGGCTCGACCCAAGATGGGTAACAGATGCAGCAGATGCACAATATCATATATCCATTGGCCATTTTGCCACTAAGGAAGAAGCCAAAAAATTTGCGGTTAACGCCATAGAATCCGGTAAAATACCGGGCGGCAATGCTTTCGCAATGGAAGTTATACCACAGATTATTAAACCAAAGGCGGTACCGGCACAAGCAAACAAACCCGTTACTGCTATGGATAAGCTGGAGGCTGCCAGCCCATTATTGGCACCACCTTCTACCGCTACCGGGACCAGGGCGTTTCGAAGTATACGCTGTGAGTACCGAGAGTATAACTGCAGCAAATGCTGCAATCAAAACGCTTAGGAAGGGCGGCTTTGATCCAAGATGGGTTAAAGATGCAACCGGCCCTCTTTATCATATATCAATCGGGCATTTTGCCACTAAAGAAGAGGCTAAAAGTTTTGCAGCCAAAGCTATTGAATCAGGTAAAGTACCGGGCGGTAATGCCTACTTTATAGAAATTATACCAAACAAATAACCTATATATTAATGCAAGCAGTTACAGACACCGTAAACAAGGTAATAGATACGGCTAACCACGCCACACAACAGTTGGCAGCCATCCCACACCAGAACTTCGTTTTGGCGAATTAATTATTAAGGGTGGCTGGGTAATGATCCCGATTGGCATTTTGGCGGTATTGGGTTTGGTTATATTTTTCGAGCGATATTTTACCATCCGCAAAGCGTCAAAAAACGAGAATAATTTAATGCAGCAGGTACGCGGCAGCATCATGTCGGGCAATTTAGAATCGGCAATTGCTATTTGCCGCAACAACAATTCGCCGCTGGGCAGGATGCTGCAAAAAGGCTTATTACGCATTGGCCGCCCTATAAAAGACATTGAGGGCGCTATCGAGAATATTGGCAAGCTGGAAGTATCAAAACTGGAGAAGAACATCAGCATATTGGGTATAGTAGCCGGTATTGCGCCCATGTTTGGTTTCTGGGTACTATTGCCGGGGTAATTAAGATTTTTATGACATCTCAACTACCGACAACATTAGCATGGGTGTTATATCCGGCGGTTTATATGTAAAGATGGTGACATCGGCAGCGGGCCTGTTTGTAGGTATTATTGCCTACGTGGGTTATCATATTTTAAATATTATGGTTGACAGGGTTATATTGAAATTAGAGACCGATGCTATCGAATTTATTGACCTGTTAGAAGAACCAAGCAAATAATGAATTTAAGAAAGAGACAAAGAGGGACATCTGCCGAGGTACATACTTCGGCCATGAACGATATTATGTTCTTCCTGCTTTTGTTTTTCCTGATAGCGTCGACAGTTACCAACCCCAACGTAATAAAGCTGGTGCTGCCAAAATCATCAAGCGGGCAATCGGTATCTAAAAAAACAATAACGGTATCCATCACCAAGGATCTGAAGTATTATGTCGATAAAAAGAAATCCCGGTAGCCGAACTAAATAACACGCTTTTAAGTTATAAAAGTATAGCTACCCAGCTTACCATAGTTTTATACGTAGATAAAACCGTTGCCATACAGGACGTTGTAGCCGTAATGGACATAGCGCAAAAACTAAATATTAAACTGGTATTAGCTACGGAACCCAAGTAGTGGTGAGTAGTGAGTTTTGAGTGATGAGTAGTAATTCTTCATTCACTCAAAACTCACTACTCAAAACTCATAACTGAATAATGAACTATATTCAAGAAGAAAATAACTACCCAAGGGCATTTGCAGCAACCGGCGTAATCATGGTGCTGATTGCGGCCCTGTGTTATTTTTGGATCATCAGCATGCCGCCAAAGCAGGAAGATGGTACGGGTGGTATATTGGTAAATTACGGTACTACCGACGAAGGCATGGGGAGCGATTACATGAGCACCGAGCAGCCGTCAATGGCCGAAAAAGCAAACCACTCCAAACCTGATAAAGTAACCCCGGCCCCTCCTACCGAAGAAAAAACGAAAGTAGAAGCCAGCGATAAAAACGTAGTCACCCAAAACACCGAGGATGCCCCGGAGGTTGCGGCCAACACCAAAAAACCAAGCACTACCGTAGCTACCGAACCTACCAAAGCGGTTACCAAACCCACTATCAATCAAAACGCATTATATAAAGGCAAAACCAATAACGGTATTGGCGAAGGCGATGGCACCACCGGCACTCCCGGCAACCGGGGCAAGCCTACAGGCAGTACGCTAACCAATAATTATAACGGTACCGGCTCTGGTAACGGCGGCAGTTTGATGATGGCACAACGCAGCTTTACCAGCCGCCCCATTATTGGTGATGATGGCAGGCACTCGGGCAAGGTGGTCGTTGATATCCGGGTTGATAAGAATGGTAACGTGGTATACGCACGTGGCGGTGGCCGCGGCACAACAGTAGTAGACCAAAACCTGATTCAAAAATGCGAGGAAGCTGTTAAAAACTCTCATCTCAATCCTCTTGAAAACGCCCCGGACCCACAGATCGGGCAGGTGGTGTTTGTATTTAAGGTGAATTAAGTCCCTCCAATTTGTCATGCTGAGGAACGAAGCATCTGCCGGCGGCGATTGTAAAGTTTGCAGATTCTTCGCTATCGCTCAGAATGACAACTTATTTTGGCCACAACTACTCCGGGCAATGCGCCTTTACCTTATTCATAAAGTAATTCAGATCGAAGGGTTTGGCGATATGGCCATCGGCGCCGCAGTCTTTGCTTATCTGTTCCAGATCGCTGTTGGCTGATACCCGGGATAACCGGCAAATGCTTCAATTTTTCTTCGGACTTAATGTAGCTGCACATGGCTTGACCGCTTTCGCCCCCACTTAAGGAAAGATCCAGTAAAACCAATCCTACTTCCTGCTCGTGCAGTCTTCTTTTGGCCGAAGTGGTGTCCGCCAAGCTGGACACTTTGTAGCCATCAATTTCCAATAATATGCTCATCATTTCCGCAATAACGGGCTCATCTTCTATAACTAATACTTTTCGCTTCATGATACAATGGTTACGGTTTTGATAATACAATTGTTATACCATCTCTTAGGCGCAGGGATATAAAACCGGGCTTTATTTTATAAATTTGCGTCACTATCATCATGACCTACCAGCAAACCATCGATTACCTGTACACCCAACTGCCTGTATTTACCCGCGTAGGTGCATCAGCCTATAAAGCCGACCTGAATAATACCACCGAACTTTGTAAACGGCTGGATAATCCTCAGCATCAATTTAAAAGTATTCATATAGCCGGCACCAATGGTAAAGGGTCAACCTCGCACATGCTGGCGGCGATATTACAGGTAGCAGGTTATAAAACCGGGCTGTATACCTCGCCCCATTTAAAAGATTTCAGGGAACGCATCCGCATTAACGGCGAGATGATAAGCGAGCAATCGGTTGTTGATTTTGTGGCCAATCATCAAACGGATTTCGCGGAGATCAACCCTCTTTTTTGAAATGACGGTAGGTTTGGCGTTTGACATTTTCGCGAAAGAAAAGATCGATATCGCCGTAATTGAAACAGGATTGGGCGGCAGGCTGGATTCGACCAATATCATCACCCCGCTCCTGTCCGTTATTACCAACATCGGCTGGGACCATATGAATATCTGGGTGATACGCTGCAACTCATCGCTGCCGAAAAAGCGGGCATCATAAAACCCAACATCCCTGTAATAATTGGCGAAAAGCAGGACGAAGTAGCCGATATCTTCATCCGCAAAGCGGAACAGGAAAAATGCACCGATAAGTTTTGCCTCGGATTTATTTGAGGTGAAAGGCAAAAGACAAAAGGCAAAAGGTTATGATGATTTATTGGAGGTCGAGGTCGAAGCATCACAACTCATAACTCAACACTCACCACTCAACTTTGGTAATAAAAACACTAAGACTGGGTGATGATATTGGTCGAATTCCAGCCTGCGCTGCCCAACCGGGCTTTTTCCATACGGCGATATCGATCTTTTCTTTCGCGCCTCCGCGAAATCCGTTTGAGATCAACAACCGATTGCTCGCTTATCATCTCGCCGTTAATATGCGTTCCCTGAAATCTTTTAAATGGCCTTGGTATATTTTTGGCCATCAAAACCTTTACCATTGGTGCCGGCTATATGAATAAAATTGATGCCAGCTGAGGATTATCAGCCGTTTACAAAGTTCGGTGGTATTAAGGGTCGGCTTTATAGGCTGATGCCTACGCGGGTAAACGGTGTTGGGTGTACAGGTAATCGATGGTTTTGCTGGTAGGTCATGATGATAGTGACGCAAATTTAGGCAAAGCCCTGGTTTTATATCCTGCGCCTAAGAGATGGTATAACAATTGTATTATCAAAACCAACTTCGCTGAAGCGAAAACATGAAGCGAAAAGTATTGGTTATTGAAGATGGCCCGTTATTGCGGAAATGATGAGCATTATTTTACTGGGAAATTGATGGCTACAAAGTGTCCAGCTTTGTGGAGGACTATTCGCCAAATGCAAGCCTGCTTGTCTGGGCGTGGACCCTGGAAGGATTAGTGAAGTTTTGCTTTCACTCACGACCTATCGGGTTTTGTTACGGCCACGTTGCCGTGCTCGACCACCTTGCCCGGCTCCGCCTACCCAACTGCGTTGCCAACTACCGCGACCACCGTTACCGGCGCTTTGCCTGCCCTGATGTCTCGCAACCATTGTTTGTTTTGGTTTGTCTTGCCAGTAAGGATCGAGCGCTACGGCAGTGCTGATTTGTTATTTCCGAGATCGGTGGCAACTCTAAGTTTTCGGTAAAAACTTAAGTATGGGTTTGAATGATTTCTTTCGGCCGTGGCTGGCTGTCGTGCAGCAATCATCCCCGGCCTGGCTGTTTGTGTTAAAAAATAACACAGGCTGCAATCAGCACCATGTTCGCAGGTTGCTATCATGCCCTTTGGGTGGTTATTCACTATTTCTTGAATATAGTTCATTATTCAGTTATG
>NZ_JABFCR010000035.1:0-28480 GCF_013087555.1 Mucilaginibacter humi | reverse complement strand
ATCATATCTATGGCAAATAGTTAACGCCACGTACTGAGTTGTTCTGACCTAAAGAATGCCGCAGATGGGACACTCGTCGAAGCGCTGATAGCCAGGCGCTGGCGGGGGAGTTAAACACTCCGCATTATCTGGCGGTTGGTCGCCGCCGTATATGCTGCAACAGTTCTCGTTTGTCGATGCAAGGCCGGCGAACCGTCGGCCGATTGGCTTATATGCGCCATGGAACTGGATGAACAAATGGTGAGCCCCGGCTCTTTGCAATATCTCCTCCTGAATCTTTACCATCTGTTGGTCGTCGCGGTCCAGAAATCTACCATCATACCTTTAATGCCCCATTTTTCAAACTGTGTAAAGGCAGCTTCTAACTGTGGGTAAAGCGCGTGCCAGTTTACCCAAACGTGTATATTTACGCCCTTGCTTTTGGCATAATCGCAGATCTTTTGCATATCCGGGGAGGCCACCGATTTAGTTACATCAGAATAAGTCCCCGGGCTGCCATAGCCTGCCCAATTGGTAGGATACCATGAAAAGCCGCCATAACCTATTACTGAATGGTATTCGATATGGTTACGTGCGCAAAAATCAATATAGTACTTATTGGTTTCGAAGTTAGCCCCGGGGGTAAATGAAGTATCAGGAACAACATCTCCATTCCACCAGTGGAACGAAGTTTTACCCGTTTTCAGCCACGAATAGTCTTTCTGTTTAGGCGGCTCATTTAAGTTTGTAAGGATATTCGATTCTATCAGATCGCCTATCCTGTCGCTTATCATCATTACCCGCCATGGCGTATGGTGCGGGATAATAGCTTTTACCTTTATTTCCGTTTGCCCGGGCAATGGCGAAAGTTTGCTTATAAGTCCATCACCATGTTTGCCTAAATACATTCCGGCATAATCGCGCAGACTGGCTTCGGTAATAGCCATATAGGTTTTGTTGGGGAACTCAAGCAGCGCAGGCATGTCTACTAACGCCTCTTCCTTAAGTGCATTTAATGGCATTTTTTCATATAACCCTTCGTGGCTGCTGGTATAGTTTTTAAAGCTGAGGGCGCGCAGTTGCGGATATCCGGCAATGTTAAACTCGCTGTTCTCGTCGGTTAAGGTATAAGCGTTCCAATTTTTTTGCTGTGGAAACTCATATCGAAAAGCTAACCCATCATTAAACACACGCACCACAATATTTATCATCCGCTTTGCCGCGCCACTTTCAACCAGCGGGATAATAACTTCGCGGTAATTACTGATAACATGTTTAGTTTTACCCACCACCAAATCATACTGCTCATTACCGGCTTTATAAACGGGTTTCAACATTTTCAGATCCGACACAAAATTGCCGCTGTCTCTGAGCATTAAACCCAGCGCCGACTTATTGATCAGCGCCTTGCCCTTGTAGCTAACCCGGTATAGCGGTTTTTCTTTCGTTAATATAAACGCGAAGCGGATATTACCATCAGGCGATTTAAGACTAATGCTGTTTTGAGCCAATGCCGGCTGGAATATACATAGCGATATTAACCCTATAAGAGATTTTATCCATTTCATCAGGAATTATAATTGGTGGTTTACGCTAATGTATTAACATATTTTAAACAATGCAATTGTAGGTAAAACAGCGGGTGGTAATTACTCCTTTTATTAGCTTCTCAAAACAGCGTTCAGCAAATTCACTATTTAGCTTCCTGAATCTTAACGGGCCCAATCAACCCCGACGGATACAGCGGCGTGTCCTTATTAAACTTATGCATATTTGTTAGCGTAAAGCGCTTTTCTATCGGCAGCGGCTCATCGCCTATCAGGCGGTTGGGCCATAAGTTCACTACTGTAATTTCCAGTTTGTTTATGCCATGATGCGCCGCTTGGGTAATGTCTACCTGTGCGGGTCTTGTCCATACCACGCCCGGGTTAACGCCGTTTACTTTCACCACGGCTTCTTCATGCACTTCGCCCAAATCAAGTATTAGTTTTTTGCCAGCGGATCGCTTATCGATTGTAAATGTTTTATTGTATACAGCCGTGCCCGAGTAATGCCTGATGTTATAATCGTCAAACTTTGTCCAGTCTATTAATGAATCGATATGTAAATTAGCCGGGCCACCCCATTTAGGATCAAAATGCAGGTCCCAGCCACCGGTTAAGATCGTTGTGTTAAGGAGGATGGGATAATTCGATCTTACCTTACCCTGTGTTTTCGTGGCGATGGATTTACGAAACACTATAAACACCGATCCCCGCGGATCAAACTCCAACGGAACAGTAGTTAAACCATTGGCTTGTGTAAATGCTGTGGCAGGCCGCGTTTCGCCCGTAACAGGGTTCCAGATCTCGGGTTGTTTGCCGCTTACGCGGAACGTGGCATTGATTTTTTCCCCGGCATCCCAGCGGCTGGCGATAAAATAAATATCCTGATTACCTGCTTTTCGATGGATCCAGTCGATATCACCCGCGTCGCTCAGGCCGGTATAGCTAAAATCAGGCGCTATAGATAAATCGCTCAATACTTCTGCGGCAGTACGGTCGGTTACAACATGCTTTGGCTTTGATTTATCCCAAAGCATGGCTATTACTTTTTCCAGCCTTGTTGTTTCTGTCGGGTTAATGGTCAACCCTGCAATGCCTTCGGGCCGCGGACCAACAACCACACCACCAGCAGCCACCAACGATGCAATTTTATCAAGCGCCTGCGGCGCAATTTTGGCATGGGCCGGCATTACCAGTATTTTATAGCTCATGCCGTCGGGCAATACAAAGCGTTCATTTTTTACACTGACACGGGTAAGCAGCGCATCAAGGTTTAAATTATCATGATCGTACCCCGGAGCAGGTAGCGATGGCTGGGTCTTCTGCGGTTCGCCATGGCCTATGCCATCGCCAACAAAATAAAGCGCATCAGCAACAAACAGACCTTGTTGCAGCATATACGAGCAGCGACCAACATAGGCATTAAATGCGGGTGTTTGCTCCCACCAGGTTACGTTGCGGCTGTAGTGCGTGCCGGCAAAGTAAACAAAACCGGGCTTGCCGGTAACTGATGACGAATGACTGAAATTATGGAACACTATTGAATTTGTCCCATCGCAAAATGCCTGGTCGGCAACATTCTTTAGGTCAAAAAAGGTTTCTTCCCAATGCGGACCGACGGAGGTAAATGCCTCACATGGCGTTAACAATTTGCCATAGATATGATTAGCATTCGCTGTGTTTCGTAATAGAAAACGCCTCTCGGGGGTAGGGCGGTGTACCGACGGGATCCAAAACTCGCCCATGGCAACATCAACTTTACTTGAATTTTTCATGCCATCCAATTGCGCCGAGTTTGGCCCTGATGCTTCTGAATAGCTGATCAACCCATTTTTATTCGCTAGCTCTTTCAATCGCCCGTAATGATTTTTGGCGATGAGGTCGGCGATGGTGCGGTAATAGTCGCGGCGGATCCCTTCTGATTGCACCGAATCGCCAACGGTTATCCCAACAAGCGCTGGCAGCCTTGATATCAAATCATAATTGCGCAATTCTTTAAACTTTTGCGGAAACAGCCGGGTCCGGTGGTTTCGCCGCCTTCCCAGCTATCGTCTTCAATACCGGTTAGTCCTTTTTTTTCTTCGGGCGTCATTTCCTTCAGCATCCGGCCAATGGTGTGGCTCCACGTGGTATCCAGTGCTTCTGCGCTCATGCCATCGGTAAATAATCCCCATACATCTCCTTTGTTGGTGGGCTGGTAAGCAAAGCGCAGGATCTTCCATTTCCCTGCGGGGACATCCCAACGCAGGCGACCGTCGGTATCCATCTTATCAGAAACATTTATAACGGCACCATTTTGTGAGACGGCTAAAACAGCAATGTTATGCCCTATAAATTTCGGTGTCTTTAAATTTTGCGATTGCCGTGCCGACTTTCTTTTATAATCCGCGGCAATGGCTGCTGACGGCAAATAAGTTGCCGAAACAGTTTCGTTTGGTTCGGGCAATATCTCGTTGAAGGTTGTACCGCCTTCAATATTCTTTTCAGACCACAACATCCGCTGCTGCCCATACTCGGCGGGGATAGGGCCTGATGTGCCCGCCAACCCAACGCTTAGAACCAGCTTTACGCCTAATCGACCAGCCTCTTTTGCGGCAAATCTAAATAGTTCGCGTACACGATTATCCCATGGTTGCAGGTGCGCTGTTGGCAGCTCGTTCATGTAAGCGCCGGCAAAATCCTTAGTTGGGGTAAAAATATATTTCTTGTCTTTTAATACCATGGTAGCCAAAGTCGAGCTTAGCTCGCTGCCGGTACCGCTTTCGTATAAGATAGCGCCTTCAATACCTTTGGCGTGCATTTCTTCCGGTCCTTTGTAATGGCTTCCTTGCTGGTATTCACCCGCAGCCACATCCAGAAAACCCGGGGGCGTGCGATATGGGGCGGGGTTTTAAAATGACTGGCCATCTGCGGATCGGCGTTGGCGGTTGTTGCATTAAACCCTTTCTGTTTTTGCGCAAAGACAGGTATAGTTAGTAAAAATGCCGTTATGGCTATAAGGATATTTTTGGTTTTCATTTGATAACCGTTGATTCGGTTCTGTTGGTTTAAAGTAGGCTTTCCCAAACTTATATTAAAAATCCTTTAAATCAAATTGTATAAGTATGGTGCTGGTTTAAGTATGATTTACGTAAACGTTGGTAAATGACATCATTTATGTGTAACAAATTTGATAATTTGTAAAAATATAGTATCATTGGGCACCAATTATTCAATAATCAGCTCAGTTTCTTGCTATCTTACTAACCAACTGTTATGCGTAAACACATTTTACTATCAGGCTTGATAACAGCCGTATTGATTTTGAACGCTTCGGCACAACAAAAGCCGGACGAGAACCGCTTTACCAAAGTAGTACTGGCTCAGCGTATAGAAGAGCCTATGCAGTTCCAGATCCTTAAGGATGGCAAGGTTTTATATGCCGAACGGAAGGGAAAACTAAAGTTATATAACCCTGTCACCCAAAAAATATCCGTCATCCATGAGTTTTCTGTAAGTACAAAGTATGTAAGCCAAACAGGCGAGGTTAGCGAAGCCGAGGATGGTTTGCAGGGCGTGATCCTTGATCCGGATTTTTATAAAAATCATTTTATCTATGTTTACTATGCTCCTGCAGGTAATGAATCTGTAAACCGTTTAGAAAGATATACCGGGATGGAAAAGGCCCATTGAATATTTCATCCAAAAAGAAAGTGCTTGATGTTGCTGTGCAGCGTTTTGAGTGCTGCCACGTTGGCGGAGGTATGGTGTTCGATAAAAACAAGAATTTATATTTAAGTACGGGTGATAATACTTTTTCGCGGGCATCCGACGGATTCTCGCCGTTAGACGAACGCCCGGGCATGTTTACCCGGGATTCGCAAAAAGGCTCATCCAACACCAATGACCTGCGCGGAAAGATCCTGCGAATCCACCCAGAAGCCAATGGTACCTATACTATCCCTAAAGGAAATTTATTTAAACCGGGTACGCCATTAACGCGTCCCGAGATCTATACCATGGGCAACCGTAACCCATGGCGCTTAACTATTGACAGTAAAACCGGCTGGTTATATTGGGGCGAGGTTGGCCCGGATGGCAGCCAGGATGATTTTGAGCACCGCGGACCACAATCATACGACGAATTTAACCAGGCAAAAAAACCGGGTAATTATGGCTGGCCTTATTTTGTGGGCAACAGCTTCCCTTATCATCATTATAACTTTGCTACTAAGGAGCCGGGGCCATTGTTTGATCCCGAGCACCCTGTAAATACATCGCCAAATAATACCGGCCTTAAAGACCTGCCACCTACAACGCCGGCCTTTATCTGGTATTCAAAACAACAAAGCACCAAATTCCCGTTAATGGAGAGTGGTGGTAACAGCGCGGTAGGCGGGCCGATATTCCACGCGGCTGATTTTGGTAATGCAGCACGTTTGTTCCCGTCATATTATGAAGGCAAGTGGTTTATTACTGATTGGGTACGAGGCTGGATAAACGTGGTAACCATTGATGATAATGGTAATTATGTTAGCATGGAGCGTTTCCTGCCTAACCAGAAACTGCGCGGACCAATTGATATGAAGTTTGGGCCTAACGGCGATCTGTATATATTGGAATATGGTAACGGCTATTTTAAAGATAACCCCGAGGCCGAGCTGATCCGCATAGAGTATAATGGAGGCAACCGTAAACCGCAGGTACAGGCAACAGCCAGTAAAATAGCCGGCACTGTGCCGTTAACGGTTAATCTCTCATCAGCAGGAACAAAAGATGATGATGAAGGTGATAAATTAACCTATAGCTGGAAGATCACCAAAAACGGCGCGCCTTTTAAAACTATTGCGCAAGCTAACCCTTCAATAACTTTTACCACGCCGGGTGTTTACAAGGCGCTGTTAACCGTTAGCGATACCAAAGGCGCTATTAACAGCAAAGCAGTTGAGGTTAAGGCTGGCAATGAGCCGCCGGTTATAACGTTTAATGTGACCAAAGGAAATTCAAGCTTTTTCTTCCCCGGCAAAAGCATTGCGTATAATGTAAGCGTAGTTGATAAAGAGGACGGCAGTTTGGCTAACAAGCGCATTTTACCATCGCGTGTGGCTATCAGCGCAAACTATTTATCAGAGGGTTATAACATGACGGCTATTGCCTCAAAGCAGGGTGCTACAGATGCCGGTGCGCAATATGCCGGCGCAATGGCGCTTATTGCGAAGAGCGATTGCAAATCTTGCCATTCGGTAACCGAAAAGGTATTGGGCCCGGCGTTTACGCAGGTTGGCCTAAAATATAAAGGTGATCCGGGAGCTACGGACCGTTTGGCCAAAAAGATCATATCGGGCGGCCAAGGGGTATGGGGCGATGCCCAGATGCCGGCCCACCCAACATTAGCCGACGCTGATGCTAAGGCTATCGTTCAATACATATTAAGCCCGGGTTACCCTGCGGCAAAAGCAAAATCGCTGCCGGTAACCGGAACTTACACCACTATAGTACCCCAAGGTAGTAATACAGCCGGCAGCTTTATACTGCGTGCTGCTTATACCGATCGTGGCTCGAAAGGAATAGCCGCACAAACCGGCGAGCAAACACTGGTATTAAGTGCGCCGGTGTTACCGGTTTCAAAAGCAAATGCATCGCATGATTTGTATATGGCTGGTGACGGCACCGTTGCGCAAATTAAAAATGCGGGAGCGTGGTTACAGTTTAACCATATAGACCTTACTGATATTAAGAAAATAACATTTATAACCGGAAGTCGCGGCGCTATTGGCAGCGGAACCATAGCGTTACGCGCAGCTTCGCCGCAAGGAAAAGTAATTAGCAGCTATACCGGTGCTTATGATAAAAACATGAGGCTAAATATTCCGGACGGTGTTGGTATAACCGACTTATACCGGTGTTTAATGGCTCGCCGCTGTCATTGCGGGCCTTAAGCTTTAGTGACGATTAATTAAACATTTTACGCATAAATCAAGAACATGAACAAACGCAGAGATTTCCTCAAAAACATGGGCGCACTGGCTGTCGGGTCAGTATTGCTATCATCTTATAAACTTGCTCCTAAAGGGGTAAAAACGCTGGGATCCAGCTATACACTTTCCGCCAGAAATGTTAAAAGACCCGCAAGGCACGTTAAAAATTATAGCCGACCTGGGTATTAAACAGATAGAGTCTGCTGCAAGCAATAAGGGACTGTTTTATGGTTTAACGCCAACCGAAATGAAGAAAACCTGCAAGGACCTGGGCCTGACTTTGCGTAGCGCGCATTGCGGAATTGATGCCAACTGGCAAAAAACCGTTGATCAGGCTGCAGAATCAGGACAGGAATACCTGGTTTGTTCCACCATTCCATATTCAGGTGATACCGTAGCCAACTATCAAAGAATAGCCGAACGATTTAACAAGGCCGGCGAAGAGTGCCAAAAAGCAGGTGTAAAGTTTGGCTACCATAATCATGATTATGAATTTAAGGTTGACGGAGGATTGGTATTGTATGATGTGCTATTGGTAAATACAGACCCCGAGCTGGTTTCAATGGAAATGGATCTGGGCTGGGTGGTTGCTGCCGGTAAAGACCCGCTTGCTTATTTTAAAGAATACCCGGGCCGTTTCCCGTTATGGCACTTAAAAGATATGAAAGGCAGAAACAGCGTTGAGTTTGGAAATGGCTCGTTAGATATTAAAGGCTTGCTTAAACAAGGCAAAGATGCCGGTATGAAATACTTTTTTATTGAGCAGGAAGAATATCCGGCAGGGTCGCCGGCGGCAAGTATGAAAATCAATATGGACTACCTGTCAAATCTTGACGTTTAAAATTACATAGCAACACTATGCCCGGGGCGTGGGTCCTCGGGCAATATTTCCATTTCAGGAAACTCAATATACTCTGCATACCATTGTATAGCCCCTACAACATCCAGCGCATCCTCTGCAGATATATCAATTGTCTCAAAAGCATATAGCTTGCCGCGCGCATACCCAAATAACTGTATTTCATTATTATTGGGCTCAAACCTGTCATTATCCGTGCAATGAACCCGTATCTTCAAGTTGGTGTCTCTTGAATGAATAATATCGCGGCAAGGGTTATTCGGATCGGTTGCTAACAGATATACATTGTATTCCATATATTTCCTAACAACGGTTAAGGCGGATAGTTTCAGGTTTTTTATTTATGGGTAGATAAGGGTCTGAGCGATTGATATTTTAGGCTGACAGACATATCGGGTTAACAATAATAAGGCACTTTCGGCATTTAAGCATTCTATTTACTATCCCTGTTATCAATAGTGTAAAATGCACCCTAATTGGGGAACAATTTCAACATTAAAAAATTCCCTCTTAGGTTAAAAGTTTCCTTTTACGCAATTGTAACGCGCCTGTTACAGTTGGCATTCTGTTTGTCTAAGTATAAATAACCCTCCCAAAAGGGTTGTTTTTCATAGGTAGATGTAGGGCCGAAATACTGCGAGAGTCATTCGGCCCTTTTTAACCCACCGGAAAATATTAAATTGAATTTGCCCCTAATAATAACATATATATAAAACAAAGGCCCCGGATTATCGGGGCCTTGTTTACTTAGAGAAATATTAGGATTGTAGTTATTTTGCTTTACGCAGGTAAATATTACCGTTCATGTTTTTCATCAGCAACTCTGGTCCGCCGCCGCCGATTGTACCATTTACCCAATCTTCAATCTCGATATGATATAAGCCATCTTTAACCGTTTTATTGGTTTTGGGCGCCGCGCCTTTAGTAGCCGCCATATCAAAGTCGGTATAGATCTCGCCCCTGTCCGACCTTAGTTTAACGTTTGCCCTAAGGCTTGGCGGGAAGGTTACATCAACATTTCCATTAAGTGTGGTAAATGCCATCGCAGCTTTAGGGTCTATAGACTTTAGCGTAACTATTACATTCCCGTTAACAGTATTGGCAACTACAGATCCGCCCACGTTGGTTAATTTGATACCGCCATTAACATTTATTACTTCAATATCACCGCTGATATCACTTGCATTTATATTACCCCCATTCACAGTATGTAGTTTAACGCTATTAGTTCCCCTGGGGTACTTTAATTGTAAGCGTTACCTTTTTGTTGGCGTAGCCTGTTGTTACGTCAACCACGTTGTTTTTTTGTCGGGCGGTAACATCCAGACCGCCGCTGGTCGAGATCCGTTTCATCCCATTTTGGTTGTCGCCCCTATCTTTACGCCCCTCTGACTGTGCGTCAATTACGATGTCTTTGCCTTCGTAGGCTATCACTATGATGGATCCCGTTACCAGTCGACATTTAACTTATAAGGTTTGCCCGGTTCGCTTAGCGACACCACCAATTGTTCTTTCGTTTCCTGAGCCATCAATTGTATCGATAGCATCATCGCCATTAATAGTATGCCTGTAATTTTTATTGCTTTCATGTTGTTTGTTATTAATTAAGCTTTTTTAATATAGATATTTCCGTTGAGGGTTTCAAACTTAAAGAGTTTGCCGCCGGTACCTACTTTTATCTGGGTGTTTTTATTGAGTTTATACGTTGTGCTGTTATCTTTTTTGGTTTCGGTTTTTACCACCTGTGTAGGCAGTATCTCGGTATTTTCAAAGTCGGTATAAAACTGGCCGTTCATGCTTTTAAACTGCAGGTTTGCTGCCGTGTTGGTTTGGTAGGTTACTTCCAATTTGCCGTTTAGTGTATAATAAGTGCTTGGCTGGGTTGGGTTGGTTAAATAGCTAACTATCAGGTTGCCATTAATCGTTCGTGCATCGGTGGTGTTTTTTGCGTTTTCAATAGCTATGGCTCCATTTACATTGTTAACTTTTAACGTTCCATATACATCCTTCACATCAACATTGCCATCATTTACGGTAGCTACATTGATGTTAATATTGTTGGGAACTTTTACCGTATATTCCAATTTAACATGATAATGCCTGCGCTCGTCGTTGTTATGATTTCTATCCCAACGATGTGGGCGGCTATCATACGGCGCAGCTGTATATGCGATCACCGAATCAGCTTTTTGATCGAACCCTAATTTAAATTCTTTTTTAGCCAGCTCCATTTGCTCGGCGTCATCAGCAATAATAGTTTGATCTATCTCTATTTGTATTTGATTGCCGTTATAACCCTCAACCTTAATATTGCCAAACACGTTATACAACGAAAACACAGTGTTTGCAGCGCCTTGCTGTAAGGTTATTTGTTTACTGATATGCTCCTTTGCCTGTAGCTTATCCTTATCGCGGTCTACTCTTTTTTGGGCAAAACAGCTCCCGTATCCCGCTATCAGCGCGATCCATATTAATACTTTCATAATCTAAGTTTGGTTAAATTAAACTGTTTATTGTTTGCTTGATCTTGTCCCTGACACCGTTGTCCGTGTTCTTTTGTTTTAATAGTTCTTTAAATAAGCGCACTGATTTTTTTTCCTGCAGCTTCAACATCACATCTGCAATGGCCGATTGCATTAGCGGCGAATCCTGCGTGGTTATAGACTGGATCAATCCTGTTCTTACTTCGGGATGATTGGCCAGATGGGTCAGCGCGTCAAGTGTACTTAACCGCACGTTTACATTAGGGTCGTTATTTAATGTCGCTAAAAGCGCCTCAATAACCTGTTTGTCCACATGTTTTATCTCGGTAGTATAGCTTACCCCCTTTATCCTTTCGGATGCTGACGGGTTTTCCATCAGCGCCAGCATCATGGTTTGCTTTAGTTCATGCACCTGTCCGCTTAATGCCTGTAGCTGTTTGTCCTGCTGCGCGCCTTTAGCAGTATTGAATACCCAATAGCCGCAGGCAAAGCTAACCGCAACTATCACCAGGCTATAAGCCATTGGTAACCTCGGCTGCCAGTACCACAAGTTATTCAGCTTATCTTTCAACTCGCGCAAAAACCTGTTTTTGTCGGCTTCAGTTTCTTTATACGTATCCAGCATCGCTCGGAACTTAATCTGCATATGTGCAGATGGTTCGGGTATCTCAATTGTGTCCATATCGGCCCATACCCGGCGCACGGCTGCCAGCTCTTCGCGGCAGGCGCTGCACCCGGCAAGGTGTTGCTCCAGCATTTCGCTTTCGGCCGGTTTAAGCTCCTTCTTTATCCAGCCGGTAAACAGTTCCTCATATTGCTCGCACTTCATCTTTTTTCTGTTTATCGTTCTACGTTTATATATATCTTCTTTAACTCCTGTATGGCCCGGTGCACCCGCACTTTTACCGCGCCCTCACTAATATTTAGTATTTGCGCAACTTCCTGGTGTTTTAATTCCCGGAAACGACTTAGCGTTAACACTTCCCGCTCATCAGCATTAAGTCGCTCCATCGCCCGGCGCAATCCTTCGGCGGCCTGCTTTTTTTCCAGTTGCAGTTCAAGGCTAACGCCGTCAGGCAGCCAGTCGGCCATTTCTTCTACACTCATCCCCGTTTGCACCTGCTTTTTTGCCGCCCCCGGTCTTTCAACACATTACGCGCAATGGTGTACATCCAGTGCACAAATTCGCCGGTACCGGTAAAGCTGTTGCGATATTTGATCATCTTATAAAAAATAACCTGCACCATATCTTCGCTGGCCTCGCGCTGATAGGTCATGTGGTAAAGAAAGCGGTACAATTGCCGGTGGTAGCGCTCAAAAAGCAGCCCCATCCGGTCAAGGTCGCCGTCCCTTACCTTCAGCATTATCGCATTGTCAGTTAATGAGTTCAATGCGGTTTATTTTTTTATTGTGATCATATATGGTACTGTAAACTCCGATAAAAAAATTTGGTTACAGGAAATTTACGATTTTTTTATCTGCAGCCCATAAAAACAAAAAAGGGCCGCATTTTTAAGTGCGACCAAAGGTTTTAAACCACCATTGGACCGTGGTGTATCAGCTGTTTCAGGCGTACCGGGTGTAACACCTGTACCTGAAACAGATGCACAATGTGTTATTAATTATGCGCCGTGATATTGTTCGTCGGTAACCTGCTCCATCCAATCAACCGGCGAGCCGTTCAGTTTTTCCTGTATAGCAATATGGCTCATGGCCGTGGTTGCTGTGGCACCATGCCAATGCTTTTCACCCGGCTCAAAATAAACTACGTCGCCCTGCCTGATCTCTTGTATCGCATCGCCCTCGCGTTGTACCCAGCCGAAGCCAGCCGTAACAATCAATGTTTGCCCAAGCGGATGTGTGTGCCGTGCGGTACGTGCGCCTGGTTCAAAGGTTACCAATGCCATTACAGCACGTGCCGGTTCGGGCGGACTGTTTAACGGGTCTATCCTTACCTGCCCTGTAAAATATTCCGCGGGGCCTTTTCCTGATGGCTGTGTTCCGTTTCGTTTAATTTCCATAAGTATTTGTTTGTATAGTCAACGTTTAATTATTGGTTGATGTTTGCTATCGCGATTAAGCTGCAGGAACAACTGGCTGTACCAATACCTGTTTCTTTTTTAGTTTCAATTTCTCACGATGCAAATAGCGCCAGTGCAACAAACCGATTAATAAAGCCGCTACGCCTTCGCCAAGCATGGTATTTGTAGTCCCCACCCATTTGGATATCGAACCAACTAACAATCCCCCCGGGGGCTGCATCCCGAAGAATGCCATGGCATAAAAGCTGATCACCCGGCCGCGCATGTTTTGATCGACAGTTGTCTGGATTAGTGTATTGCTTACCGTTATCTGTGACATCATACCGAAACCTGCGATAGTTACAAACAGCAACGCCAGCCAATAATTATCCTCATGCGAGAAAAGAACCAATCCCGCACCAAACACCAGTGTATTAATAAACAGGATCTTCTTTAAGTTGGTCCCCGTTTTTTGCGAGGCCAGAATATCGCGCCCGAGAATGCCCCAGGCCAATAAAACTATCTATTACTCCAAATGTAGTCGCCGTGCCTTTAAATACATCACGGGCATAGTAAGGTATCAGTGTACTAAACGGCAGCACCATCAAACTTATTAATGCCAGCATGATAAGTACAAACCTGATTGACGGTGTACGTTTGATATAAGAGAACCCTTCGCGCAACTCGCCGAAAGCATTTTTAGGGTGGGGCTGCGCCACGTATTCAGGCAGGCGCATCATTAACAACGAACCAATAACCGCTATAAAGCTGATGGCATTGCCTACAAAACAAGCGCCATCACCGAACTTTTCTAATACCAGGCCCGCAATGGCAGGGCCGATCAATCTTGATAAATTAACCATTGACGAGTTTAGCGCCAGGGCATTGGGCAGGTCGCTTTTGGTTTTGATCATATTATAAACCAATGATTGCCGGGCAGGGACATCAAAGGCATTGATAATGCCCAGCGCCACGCTAAGCGCCAGTATCATCCACACTTCGTAATGGTTTAATAGTATCAGCACGGCTAACAGCACAGCTTGTATCAATGACGCTATCTGGGTCGCCAGCAAAACTTTATATCGATCGTACCGGTCGGACACCACACCCCCGATCAGCGAGAATAAAAATGAGGGAAACTGGCTGGCAAATAATGTTAGCCCCAACATAAAGGTTGAATGTGTAAGCGTATAGATAACCCAGCTTACCGCGGTTTTTTGCATCCGGTACCAATAAGTGATATGGATTGCCCTGTAAAATAGAGCCGGTAGTTGCGGCTCCTGAATGCCCTGAAAGTTGTAATGTTCATGTCTCTTCTAATCCTTCTTCACAAATGTTGCCGGTCACTCAAACTCAACTATTTTGGTGAGCGGTATTATTGCTTGTTTTAATAAATCTTGTTCTTGTTGGGTGCAGGTGGCCTCAATTGCGTGGGCCAGCCAATGATCGCGTTCGCTGCGTACCTGTTGCAAAGTCGTTTCGCCCTCGGGTGTCAGCGATATCAATACTTTGCGTTTATCCGTTGTCGAAGCTGTTCGGGTAATATAGCCCAGCTCAAGCAGGTGGCTCAATATGGTCGACATGGATTGATTGGTGATCTGCTCCATTGCCGCCAGCTCGCTTGGCAGTAACTCTTTATGCTGCAGCAATAAGAAAAGCACCGATCGCTCGGTTAATGATAATTGCCGACCGGTAGCCGATTCTTTCCGCAGCTTCTTGATTAACCGGCCCACTACCGTGCGCAGGTCTGAAACGAATTCTGGTTATTATTATTCATATCATAAGCCAAACTAATAAGTTTGCCTTACAAATATAGGTTGGGTTTACGGCTTATTTATCATGCCGGAGTAATTTTGACGGGCGTTTGTTTCACGAGTGTGTGAAACAGATGAAACAAGTGAAACAGGATTTTGACTTAACTAACTTGATATTAATAAATTACGAAAAGCGCGTGAAACAAAATGAAACAAGATTAAATCTTAGTTATTTGATAATTAACTTGTTATAAAAAATATTGATTGTTTAAACACATAAGTGCGCTGCAACACGGCCTTTGAACTGACACGTTACTCTTTAACCATTTTCTTCAACTCCCAATGCTCACCAAAAAATCCGGCATTTTCAATCTTACCCGGATGCACAAAATCGGGCGGTGTATTCAGGTCAACCACCGCCCAGTCGGGCAGCATGGGTATTTGTTTAGAGTTATTTAAGTAGGCATCCTCTCTAAAAGTAAACCCGCTGTTTAGCACGATATAATGTCTTTGGTTTAACGGGTTAGGGTAAATCATGATCAGCCCATGATCTTTAGCCGAATAGGTGGCGCTGCCCGCCTGGATATTATTTGCGGTCCATTTTATAGGTAGTTTAGCGTTAAGCTTCGCGATGAGTTTATTGCTTTGTGCATCGCCGAAGGCAATAAGGTTGACTGCCATATCTGCCGCGGTTAGCTCATAATCCATTTTAACAACCGGGTCGCCGCGAAATTGCATGCGCCATTGTTCAACAAAACGGTTCATTTCGGCTTTGCTCCATTTGTCAAACAGGGCGTTTTTGCTGGTGCCCGATGGTTTAACTACTATAAAAGCAGAGGTAAAAGCATCGTCAACAGGTCCTTGCAGATCATGCCTCTTTAAAAGCTGCGGGTAGGTTATTATCCCGGCAGTCCACCTTGCACCATCCTTGTGCGATGTTAAAGTATCGTTCTCTGCCAATACCCCCGTTTTTAATACCGTTCCATCAATTATGATCGTCAGTTTATCGCCTACGGCAAAATGTTTGGGTAGCTGATTCATCACTACACTAACCGAAGTTACGTTTTGAGTTTTTAGGGTGATCGTATTTCCAGTGATGCTGCCGTCAACCCGGGCTTTTTCCCATTCTTTTTCCATTGCATCAATTTGCACCCAATACATGCTATTATATTTTAGCGTATAGGTTGTAAAATGAATTTCTGAAGGTGGCGGGTTTTTTCTTTTGCACGGGCAATAGCCAGCAAACTATCCACCGTTTTAGCAGCGGCCTTAGTATAACCGTGGCCCATATTAGTCCCCCAAATACGGTTTAGTTTCAGGCCCTCGTTTTTCATGGCGATTTCCATTACATCAGCGGCTTGTTGTTGCGGGTCCTTATCGCCGTTATAGGCAAATAATGGCAGGTTGGAAAGATTGCTGGCATAATCCGTACAATCATACAGATGCCAGAGCTTACGCTCGTACCGGTAGGTTTCAGCTTTTCATGGCCGAATTTATCCATAAAGTCAACCGTTTCGGCAAAACCGGCGCCGGGGTTGGCCGCCAGCCACATATCAGGGTAATGCACCGCAAATTGCCAGGCTGCCGCGCCACCCATCGAAAAGCCACGGTCGAACAACCCTTTATCGTTTATTTTATATTTCGTTTTTGCATCGGCCAACGCTTCCAGCACATCAACCTCGCCGGCAAACTTAAAAGCGTTGCAATAGCGGCCATAGGGGTACAGCATAATGGTGTTCTTCATTGCCGGCATTGATGCGACAAAACCTTTACCGCCCGCTATAAAACTTACTTCGCCCAAGGTTTCGCCGCGGCCATGGAACCATAACGAAAGATCAAACGGCGGCCCGTCTGCCGAATAGTTATCCGGCACAGTAACCCCATACGGTTGCACCGATCCATCTATCTTTGATACATATCCCCTTACAACTTCGCCTTTTTGCGTAGTCCACGGCGCCTGCCTATCTGCAAGGCTTTTGGCGCGCGCCAATCCTTCCAGCAAGAGTTTCTTACCAGATGCTACATCCTTTTGCGAAAAAAACTCCCGGTATTTTATGGCATAGTCGACCGTCTTGTAATAAATCTGCACATCAGGCATCAGGTTAGTTATAAATGGATCGTGTTTCTGTTTCAGCTCATCAATCGCTTTGCCTAAAGCTAACAGGTTTGCGCCCAACTCGTCGCGGTCATTGTCATCTACCTGCACCCCCTCGGGGGGATACGCTTTATAGTTGGTGCAGCGCCTTGTTGTGCAAAAACAGTCGGGCACCAAATTGTAAACGCAAACAAAAAAGTAAGAAAACGATTCATATTGTTGTTCCTGTTTTAAAAGTAAACAACTTACTTTAATATGTTATTAATTCGCTTTTATTTTTCGTTATCTTAGTTTCCCGCAATTAAATTTTTATTGCTTATAATTTCCGGCAATTTTTATAGTTTAAAAGATTAATAGCGGTATTTTAGTAACAGATATGCAATCAACCGAAAACTATACTGTTCTGATCGATAAGATCAATACTTTCACCCGGAAGTATTACCTGAACAATTTGTTACGGGGGTTGATATTTTTGGGCGCGGGTTTATTTTCAGCCTACGTGGTTATTACGCTTAGCGAGTACTTTGGCAACTTCAATTCCTTCTTTCGCGGAGTGCTGTTTTACGGGTTTATCCTGTTAAATCTTGTTCTGATGGGCTGGCTGGTAATACCTTCGCTACTGGCTTATTTAAAACTGGGAAAAACGTTAACCCATGATGAAGCCGCCGAGATCATCGGCAAGCATTTTAATGATGTTAATGATAAACTGTTAAATACCCTACAGCTTAAAAAGCTTTCGGCCGAAGATGCGCGCCACCGGGACCTGATAGAGGCCAGTATTGATCAAAAAATTGAAAACTTAAGGCCGGTACGTTTTCCATCGGCTATAAACATAAAAGATAACAGCCGGTATTTAAAATGGATACTGGCGCCGGTTGCTATAATTATTATTATCGGCTTAGCCGCCCCATCTATTTTAACCGAGAGCACTAAAAGATCATCCGCCATAACGAGTACTTCGCGCCCGTAGCGCCATTTAAGTTCGTTGTGTTAAATGATAACCTGTCGGCAGTACAGGGCGAGGATTTTAAACTCGACTTAAAACTAACCGGCAACCAGTTGCCGGCGGATGTATATGTAGAAACTGCTAACAATACCTTTAAACTGGATAAAGATGCGGTTACCAAATTTCATTACCTGTTTACCAACCTGCAACAAAATACCACATTCAGGCTGGTGGGTAACGGCTTTACATCGCAGCCATACGAGATCAAGGTAAACCTGCGTCCGTCATTATTACATTTTGACGTCGAACTTAAATACCCGGCCTATCTTCATAAAACAAATGAGACATTAGCCAATGCGGGCGATTTAACTATCCCGGCAGGCACAGTAGTTAAATGGTTGTTCCATACACAAAACGCCACCAACCTGGAGTTTGCCATGAACAACCAGCTGCACAAACTTACGGCAACTACCGATAACTTATTTGAGCATACCGAACGGATAAACCAACCGTCTGTATACAAATTAAACCCGCAAAATGCAGTTGTTTCGCAAAGCGATTCGGCATCATACCGGATCAATACTATTGCCGATGAGCCGCCG
The DNA here is from genome assembly GCF_013087555.1 of Mucilaginibacter humi. Taxonomy (NCBI): domain Bacteria; kingdom Pseudomonadati; phylum Bacteroidota; class Sphingobacteriia; order Sphingobacteriales; family Sphingobacteriaceae; genus Mucilaginibacter; species Mucilaginibacter humi. The sequence continues at coordinate 10,240 of NZ_JABFCR010000035.1, read as the reverse complement.
ACTATAGGTGTTGAGGAAAAACCTGATTCGGTGAGCATGCAGGCTTTTTATTTTAACGGCAAGATCCGGGACGATCATGGCTTTTCTTCTTTAACATTCCACTATCGCATTGGCGCACCAGGCAATAAAAATGCAGAACGCGATATCGTAAAATCGGTTAAGGCTGATCTTCATCAATCGCTGTCTGACTTTTTTATTTCTGGAACCTGAAAGAGTTGGGCATAAAACCCGGCGACCAGGTGACCTACTTTTTCGAGGTGGCTGATAACGACGAGGTAAACGGACCTAAAAAAGCCCGTACAGCCGAGCGTACGTTGCATATGCCTGATGAAAATCAGCTGCGCGAGGAGTTGAACGCGGGAACAACCGGTGTTAAACAAAAAATGCAATCGGCCATAAAAATGGCCGACCAGATAGAGCGCGATTCGAAAAAGATGGATCAAATGCTGTTGAATAAAAACAGTATATCATTCGACGAAAAGAAACAGGTGGAGGACCTGTTGAATAAACGCAGAGAGCTTGATGACCTGGTAAAGCAAATACAGGCTGACAATAAAAAGAACCTGTATAACCGCCAGCAAATGGAGCAAAACAAGGAATTGCTGGAAGAACAGAAGCAAATAGAGAACCTTTTAAACAATGTGCTCGACCCTAAAACCAAGGAGTTGCTTGAAAAACTACAGCAGCTAATGCAGCAGGGCCAAAAAATAATACGCGCGAGGAGTTGTCAAAAATGAACACAGACAATAAATCGCTTAAAAAAGAACTTGACCGGATGCTGCAGCTGTATAAAAAGCTGGAGTTTGATCAAAAACTAAATCAGAACATCAGTCAGCTTAAAAAACTTGCCGACAAACAGGAGCAACTTGCCGAACAAGGCAAAGCCAACGATGAGCAAAAAGCGGACAATAAACAGCCGACGGGCGATAATAAAAACGACAAACAGGATAAAGCTGGTGACGATAAAAAATCTGCCGAACAAAAAGCAGCAGACGATAAAGAAAAAACAGATAGGTTAGAACAACAGCAAAAAAACCTTAACAAAGAATTTGAGGATATAAAAAGAACCTGGACGAGTTAGACAAATCTGAAAATAAGCAAGATTTTAATAACCCGGAGAAAGAAGAGAGCGAAATTAAAGACGAAATGCAGGAAAGCGCTAAACAGTTAGCAAAAAACAATAAGTCAAAAGCATCGCAATCGCAAAAAGTGCTGCCCAAAAAATGAAGCAAATGGCCCAGAAAATGGAGCAGGAGCAGGAAGAGCAGGACGAAAAGCAGGTAGAAATTGATGCCAAACAATTACGGGAATTATTAAAGAGTTTGGTAAACAGTTCATTTACCCGAGAAAAACAATGGAGGCCCTTAGAAGCATGGCGCCGTCTGATCCGAATTATGTAACGCAGGCGCAAACGCAAAAAAACATAAAGGATAATTTAAAAACCGCCGAGGATAGCTTATTTTCGCTGAGTAAACGCATCCCTCAAATACAATCAACCGTAAACCGGGAAATAACTGCAATTAACACACAAATAGATAACGCGCTTGAAAATTTAGGCGAACGCAGGACTGCAGAAGCCAACCGAAATCAGCAGTATGCCATGACCTCGATGAACAACTTGGCACTAATGTTGAGTGACGCGCTGTCGCAATTGCAGGATAAGATGAGCCAGAAAAGCGGCAAGGGTAAAAAGGGCAAGCAAATGTCGGTTAAACAATTAAGGCAAATGCAGGAAAAGCTGAGCCAGAATATGCAAAAAGCGCGCGAGCAAATGCAAAAAGACGGCAACAGCCCTAAAGGTCAAAGCCAACAACAACGGGGGCAAATAAGCGAGCAGCTGGCAAAAATGGCCCGCGAGCAGCAAATGATCCGCCAGCAATTACAGCAGCTGGATAACGATGAAAGTAAAAATGGGGGTGCCGGTGTAAAAGATGCTGATAAAATATCGCAGCAAATGGAACAAATAGAAAAGGATATCGTAAACAGGAAGATAACTGACGAGGCGCTAAACAGGCAGAAAGAAATTCATACCCGTTTATTAGAGGCCGAAAAAGCAGAACAGGAACGCGAACAGGATAAACAAAGAGAGAGCCATGTTGGCAAGGATATGCCACCGGGCTACGTAAAAGCACTACAAGACTACCAAAAAATAAAAGGAAAACAAACAGAACAAATTAGAACCGTCCCTCCGGCTCTTAATTTGTATTACAAGCAAAAAATTAAATCATATTTTGATCAACTTAATGCAAAATAATATGGAACAGGCACCTATTCAAACCACTGATCTCTATACTTTACAACTACCGTCAAATCGGGAGAGTATAACGTTATTGGAAAATTTGATAGAAGAAATTGCCGACAAATACCAGGTAGATGATGACATTTTTGCCAATATGATGACTTGCCTTAACGAGGTTGTTACCAACGCCATAGTACATGGCAACCGGCTCGACCCCAATAAAAGGTTATTGTAAACGTTGAGGTTGATGCTAAACGTGCAACCTGGACTATTACCGACGAGGGCGAAGGATTTGATTATAACAACCTGCCAGACCCAACAGCCGAAGAGAACCTGGAGAACCTTACCGGCCGTGGCGTATTTATTGTTAAGCACCTTGCAGACCAATGCGTATTTAATACCAAGGGCAACGAGGTTGAACTGCTATTTAAGCTATAATGCCTGCTATCCATTTTTTTGAAGAGGACGTAACCTATAAGTTAAAAGACAAGTTAAAAGTAAAGCAATGGATAAAAGATACCATTGCGGCCGAAGGTTATAAACTTCAGGAGCTTACTTATATTTTTTGCTCGGATGCGTATTTACTGAAAATAAACCAGCAGTACCTTGACCACGATACCTACACCGATATTATTACGTTTGATAACTCAGAATACGAAGGCGAGATCGTCGGTGATATCTTTATCTCTATCCCCCGGATCAAAGAGAATGCGATAAAGTTTAAAGTATCTGAAACCGATGAATTGCACCGGGTAATCATTCACGGAGCACTACACTTACTTGGCTACAAAGATAAAACCCCGGCTGATAACAAAAATATGACACAAAAAGAGGATCAGTATTTGGCTAAACGTCAATTTATTACCTAATTTTACTTTATTAACTCACATTACAGCTCGTAACCAAATTTTAACAACATGAAAATATTAGCAATCGTTTTCGCGCTTCTGTTTGTAAGCGCACCGGTTTCGTCGGTTTATGATTTTAAACTGAAAACCATTGATGGCGCAGATTTCTCTTTGGCCAAATACAAAGGCAAAAAAATACTGATCGTTAACACTGCATCAAAATGCGGTTATACGCCTCAGTACACCGCTCTTCAAAAATTATCAGAGCTTTATAAAGATAAGCTGGTAATTGTTGGTTTCCCGGCAAATAACTTTGGTGGCCAGAGCCCGGTACCGAGGCCGACATAAAAGCCTTTTGCCATGACAACTACTCGGTGACCTTTCCAATGAGCAGTAAAGTAAGTGTTAAGGGTAGTGATATCGCTCCGTTATTTAAATACTTAACCGAGGCAGAGAACCCTGACTTTACAGGCGAGATCAAATGGAACTTTGAGAAATTTCTGTTAGACGAAAACGGAAAACTGATCCACCGCTTCCGTTCAAAAACAACGCCATTAGATCCGGCTATCACCTCGAATTTATAAGTTGATAAAGCCTACAAAAGCCATCCGATAATTATCGGATGGCTTTTTGTTTATAGTAGGTCTATAATTTAGCTGACTACATATACTTCATCATGTCCCAAAGCATGTCATAGGCTTCGTTAATTATTCTATCTTTCTCTTCCGGCTCGAAATCACCGGCAATTAAATACTGGTATAAACCATAAACATGTCCGTTAAACATGGCCATGATCAGGCTAACAGGCTGTTGCTTTAATAGTTTTTTCCGGACACCTTCTTCGATAAAACCTGCGTAGCCTACGGTATGCTGTTCTAAAGTTCCGGGGATACCAATGCGAGGTGCGGCGAAAAGTTAAACTGTTGGATATAATAAAACTTATCGCGGTTGGTTAATGCCCAGTTAACAGAATGGATAAATATGTTTCTGAACTTAGTGGTTATAAAATCATCGCGGTTTATAAAAGCCTGTACGTTATTGGCGTGCTCATCTTTAATTTTATTATACAAGGCTACAACAAGGTCATCCTTGGTTTTGTAATGATAAAATAAAGTGCCGTTTGCCACACCTGCTTCGGCTGCTATTTTAGCTGTTGGTGTTCCATGAAACCCATCGGCCACAAACAACCGCAATGCGGTTGCCTGTATTTGTTCTTGCTTGCTCACTTGCTATAGACTGGTTAGTCTATAAATATAAAAATATTTTAACTTTCTTTAATTATTAAAAATTCTTATTGTTTGGCAGCCTTTTTGCTGCCTTTTCCTGCTCCTTCTGCGCCTTTTCTGCTGCTTTCTTAATAGAGTCCTGCTTTGCTTGTGCGGCTTTCTTTTTCTTATTAAAGAATCCTTTTAGCAGGAAGTTATGCTGCGCAGCCTGTAAATCCTCATTTAAGGTATTGGTAGTTGCATGTACACTTTTCATCGTAGTTTTAGCCTGGGCTACAGTTTTTTCCATATCGCGGGCCATTTTATCGTTATTTAACAACCTGCCTATGCTACCTTGCCCGCCATTTACTTTAGCCACAATTTGCGATAAGCCATCAATAAGTTCCCCCGCATTATCTGCCATTTTGGTAACCTTGGCAATGATCTTATCTACATCAACCGGGTTAATCGAAGCTATCTGGTCGCCATCATTTACCATCTCTGTGGTATTAGCGCCGCCCGGTGATAATACTACCAGTTTATCGCCCATTAAGCCATCGCTACCGATGCTCATTTTAGCATCTTTTTTAACAAATTTCTTAACGTCATTGTCTATGTTTAGCGTAACCTTTACTGCTGTATCATTAACAATCGTGATATCGTCAACTACACCAACATTAATACCGGCAAACCTAACATTGTTACCAACCTGCAGGCCGCTTACATTTTTAAACGTACCGCTAAGTTTAATGGTTGAGCTAAACAGGTTTTTTTGATTACCAATAAAAAATATCGCCGCTATTAATACCAGCAAACCAATAAAGGTAAACAGGCCTATTCTTATTTTTTTGTGATGGGGTTGTTTTCATGATATATCTTTAAAAAATGATTGTACAATTTTGTTCTTTGATTTTTGCAGGCTCTCAAATGTGCCTTCTTCTATATATTCGCCGTCATTCATAATCACTACACGGTCGGCGGTTATGCGTGCGCACTCCATATCATGGGTAATGATGATGGATGTTGTTTTATATTTTTTCTGCATGTCCAGGATCAACTCGCTTATCTCGCGCGATGTTATCGGGTCAAGGCCGGTTGTTGGTTCGTCATACAACATAATATCAGGCTTTATAATAAGCGTACGTGCCAGGCCAGCCCTTTTACGCATGCCGCCCGATAGGTCTGACGGCATCTTATCAGCCGCATCGGCCAACCCAACGGCTGTTAACACTTCTTCTACCCGCTGGTCTATCTCTGACTGGTCATTTAGTTTTAAAACCCGCGTGAGTGGGAATTCCGTTTTTCGCGCACCGTCATCGAATCATAAAGCGCCCCGCTTTGAAACAGGAAGCCTATTTTCATGCGTAGTTCTTTTAATTCTTTATCATTTAGCTCGGCCACTTCATTGCCAAAAACTTTAAGCGTGCCGGCGTCGGGCGTTAGCATGCCTACAATACATTGTATGGTAACTGATTTTCCCCGGCCCGACTTACCCAATACAACCACATTCTCTCCCCGCTTAACGGTGAGATTTATATCGACTAAAACATCTTTGCTGCCAAATGATTTTTTGAGGTTCTTAATCTCAATGACCACCTCGTTTTTGTCATGAGTCTTCTCTATTGGCTCTGCCACTGTCTCTTTCTCTTCCATGATCTAATAAAATAGTATACTGGTTATTTGCACAGCAATAGCATCAATAACAAAGATCCACAGCGATGCGGTTACCACAGCTGAGTTTGCGGCCAAACCCACACTCTCTGTCCCCTTACTTGAATGGAAGCCCTTATAGCAGCCCACAAAGCCTATAGCCAAGCCAAAAAAGATGGTCTTGATGAATGCCGGCATAAAATCTGTATAATCTAAAGAAGCAACTACTTTGGTAGCATATAATGAAAGGCTGATATGATCGCGCAGGTTTAGCGCCAGAAACCGCCAAACAGGCCTATAACATCGCCAATTATAGAAAGCAGGGGAACCATTAGGGTTGTAGCCAATATGCGCGTAACAACCAAATATTGCAGCGGGTTAGCGCCGGATACATCCATGGCATCCAACTGTTCGGTAACTTTCATACTGCCCAATTCAGCACCAATACTTGAGGCTATTTTACCGGCGCAGATTATGGCGATAATAACAGGGCCAATTTCACGGATAAAAGAAACAGAGAGCGTTTTGGGCAGCATGCTTGCCGCACCAAACTCTACAAGGGTTGGCCTTAATTGTAAAATTAAAACCACACCCATTATAAAGGAGGTAATACCAACCAACATCATCGACCGGTACCCTATTTCATAACATTGGCGAACAAACTCCGACCACTCAAACCCGCCAACAAATATGTTTTTAATGAACCGGGTAAAAAATGATACTTGCTCGCCAATGTCTTCCAGCCACTTTTTCCAGCCGGGTATAGTAATTTCTTCTGCCATGGTTATGCTATTAACGTACTAACAACAAAGATTTGCCGAATTGTTTTCACATCCGGCAAACTAAACCCGGGGCAGCAGCTTTTATTTAAGCATCGGCACTTCTATGATGAGTATTTTGGTAGTATCCTGGGTATCAATAGTTATCGAACTTGTATCATCAACACCCAATGCGTCCTTTTTGTTTAAAATCTGCCCATCTATTTTAGCGGACCCATCCAAAACAAATATATAAGCGCCGTTCCCGGCAGTTTTTATATCGTAATTAATTGTTTTTCCGGCTTCAAATTCGCCCATAGAGAATGTCGCGTCCTGGTTAATCCATAAGGCGTCAACATTCTTATCCCCGGTTACCAGCGTAGTAAACTCGTTCAATTTAAATTTATCTTTAAAATCCCGCTGATCGTATCTTGGCTCGATGTTCCTGAATTTTGGAAACAACCAGATTTGTAACGTATTAGCAGCTTCTGTTTTTGAGTGATTATATTCTGAGTGCTCAACGCCGGTACCCGCACTCATTACCTGTACTTCCCCGGCATGGATCACTCCAATATTACCCATGCTGTCTTTATGTTCAAGCGCGCCCTGTAAAGGGATAGTAATAATTTCCATGTTATCATGCGGATGGGTGCCAAAACCCATTCCCCGGCTATGATATCGTCATTTAGCACCCTTAAGGCTCCAAAATGAACTTTATCCGGATGATAATAACCCGCAAAACTAAATGAGAAATTGGCTTTTAACCATCCGTGATCGCTTGTTCCCCGCTCGTTGGCAGGATAAAATGTACTTTTCATATCGCTTAATTTATATGTTTAAACACACAATATTTATTCCACAAATTAATTATATGTATTTTTGTTCTAATTAGGGGTTCCGGAATGACAAAGAAAGCAATAATTGTAGGCGCAAGCGGACTAATTGGCAGTAAATTATTAGCCATACTTTCCACCCAACCGGAATATGATGAAATTTTGGTTATTGCCCGTAAGAAAACCCGGACAACAAATACTAAAATTACACAGTTGATTATTGATTTTGAATATCTTGATCACTATACTAATTTAATAACCGGCGACGTTGTATTTTGCTGCATGGGTACTACAAAAAGCCAGACCCCAAATTTAGCGGCATATAGAAAAATAGATCACGACTACCCGGTACGATTGGCTGAGATTGCATTAAAAAATGGCATTAAGGAGTATCATTTCATATCGGCTATAGGTGCAAATTCTGAATCATCCAACTTTTATACTAAATTGAAAGGTGATACAGAAGATGATCTTAAAAAAATAGGATTAAAGAGCCTGCATATTTATGAGCCGTCCATATTAATTGGATATCGAAAAAAATCAAGGCCGCTTGAGCGAATAGCAGCTTTCGTTATGAAAATAATAAGCCCCCTTTTATTTGGAGGCCTAAAAAGTATAAGGCAATAGCAGCAACCGATGTTGCTAAGGCCATGTATAAACAATCATTAAAAAATAAAAGGGGTGTATTTATTTATACATCAGACATAATAAAACAAAAAGCGTGAGTACTTATATATCTGTAGAAAATCTTGGTCACCAGTTTCATGATAATTGGCTATTTAAAAACATAACACTTGGTATAAACCGGGGACGCCGTGTTGCGCTTGTGGGTATAAATGGCGCCGGTAAATCAACTTTATTAAAATTATTGGCCGGCCAGTTTTTACCAACGGAGGGGAAGGTGGTACAGACAAAGGATTTAAGAATGGGTTACCTTGAGCAGGACCCGGGCTTTAAAGACGCGGTTACAATCAGCGATTATATTTTCCATAAGGATAATGTTCAACAGCAGGCTATTCGCAAATATGAAGAACTGTTGGAAAATGACCCGGACAACGCAGCGGCACTTAACGATGTAATGGAAGAGTTAAGTGAGGTTGATGCCTCGGGAATATGAATATAAGATCAAAACTATTTTAGGGAGGTTAGACATTCACCACCTTAACCAAAGCATTACTACATTATCAGGTGGACAAAAGAAACGTTTGGCTTTAGCAAAGCTATTAATCGAAGATCCTGAATTATATATATTGGATGAGCCTACCAACCACCGGACATTGATACGATTGAGTGGCTGGAGAAATTATTGACCGAAGGATCAAAAACCATCCTGATGGTGACACACGACAGATATTTCCCCGATAATGTATGTAATGAAATCCTCGAAATTGACCGCGGTAAAATCATCCCATATGTTGGTAATTACGGTTATTACCTTGAGCGTAAAGCCGAGCGCGAAGCGTCAGACGAAGCTACATTTCAAAAAAACTCAAACCTTTTACGTAAAGAATTAGAGTGGATGCGACGCCAGCCCAAGGCGCGGGGCACTAAATCAAAGGCCCGCCAGGATGCTTTTTATGAGTTGGAAGAGAAAACCAAAAACCGTAGCGTGAAGCAAAACGTAGAGCTAAGTGTTAAAACCGCTCGCCGTGGTAATAAGATCATGGAACTACACGATATAAGTAAAGCTTTTAACGGCAATACTTATACAGATCACTTTAGCTATACTTTTAAAAAGGGCGACAGGATTGGCCTTGCAGGCAAGAACGGCAGCGGTAAATCTACCTTGCTGAACATGATCACCGGAAATTTAAAACCTGATAGCGGCCATATCCAAATCGGTGAAACCACCGTGCTGGGCTATTTCCATCAATCGGGTATTGTGTTTAAGGATGAAGAGCGGGTAATTGACGTGGTTAAGAATGTAGCCGAGTTTATTACGATGGCCGATGGTAAAATGATATCGGCGTCTGCCCTGCTTACGTTATTTCTTTTTCCCCGGCTAAACAATATGGGTTTATATCCAAGCTAAGTGGTGGCGAGAAAAAACGCCTGCAGCTTATGAGCATCCTGATGAAGAACCCCAACTTCCTTATCCCGGATGAGCCAACCAATGATCTGGATATTGATACGCTGAATGTATTGGAAGAGTTTTTAACTAACTATTCGGGTGTGTTAATGATCGTATCTCACGATAGATACTTGCTGGATAAACTAACCGAGCAGCTGTTTATTGTGGAAGAAAAAGGCCATGTACGCATTTATAACGGCAATTATTCATCCTACCGTTTAGAGCAGGAGGATCAGAAACAGCAGGATCGCGCCGATAAAACAGCAGTTACAAGTACAGTGAATTCTCCATCTGCACCAAAAAATAAGCTGAGCTTTAAGCAGCAAAAGGAAATGGATACTTTAGAAAGTGATATTGCTACACTGGAAGATCAAATAAAAGATTTGAATAAAAAGCTAAACTCAGGAATAGATAATACAACTATTGTAGAGACGGCGAAAAAAATAACGGATCTGACTAACGACCGGACGAAAAAACGATGCGCTGGTTAGAATTAACAGAACTAAAAGAAGCCTAATGAAGCTATCAGATATCATCGCATCATTAGGTGTAATTATACTATTGGTAGCGTTTTTGTTAAATTTATACAAGAAGCTGGAAGCGAATAGCCGTGCTTATTGTGCGATGAATTTTGTG
>NZ_JABFCR010000033.1:0-29064 GCF_013087555.1 Mucilaginibacter humi | reverse complement strand
GTTATCAAAAGGCTTATTGCTCTATTGATAACGGCGATTTTAAATTACTTAAGATCGTATCAGAAGCCGTAAAGTTACAGATTGAAAAAGTGCGCCGCATGGATATTGGCGAGCCTGTTTATTATGATGTTATCCGCCAAAAAACAGCATCGTTAATAGCCGCTTGCTGCGCCTGCGGCGCGGCATCAGCCGGGGCTGATGATGAAACTACAGAGAAAATGCGCCTGTTTGGCGAAAAGATAGGCATCGCTTTCCAGATCAAGGATGATATGTTTGATTTTGGCACGGATGATGTCGGTAAACCAGTAGGTATCGATATCAAAGAAAAAAGGTTACGCTGCCCCTTATTTACGCGTTAAATAACTGCGATGCTACGGAGAAAAAAGGATTATCAACTTGGTAAAGAACCATAATGACGAGCCGGAAAAAATTGCCGCCATCATTAAATTTGTTAATGTTACCGGGGGCTTGCAATATGCCGAAACCCAAATGAAGAAATACAGGGACGAAGCTTTTGAAATACTATATACCCTGCCTGACAGCGACTCGCGCCTTGGGTTAGAGCAATTGGTGACCTTTACGACAGAAAGAGACAAGTAATGAGTAGCGAACTTTTATTTATAGGCGGATTTTTAGTCTTCATTTTTTTAATGATGGCTATTGACCCAGGCTTATTTGGCAATTCAAACAAACCGGTAAGCTTGAAGCAGGCCGGGATTATGAGCGCCGTTTGGGTGTCTGTTGCGCTTGGCTTTTATGCGCTAATACTAAACTTTGGTCAACTGCTGCACCATATCGATAGCTTCGCCGCTTTAAAGGAGATCAATATAAAACACCTGCATAACCTTCAATTAAACTCTAATAACTTTGAAGGTGGTCTGGCCCTATATCGCAAAACCCCGGGCCTTGAGTTTATTACCGGTTATGTAGTTGAGTATGCCCTTTCGGTTGATAATATTTTTGTGATGGTATTGATATTTACCGCTTTTGGTGTTGATAAAAGATATTATCATAAGGTATTACTCTGGGGGATAATTGGCGCGGTGGTAATGCGTTTCCTATTCATATTTGTCGGGGCGGCGTTAATAGAAGAGTTTCATTGGATCCTGTACCTGTTTGGGGCGTTCCCCGGTTTATACAGGTATAACTATGTTTGTAAACCGCAACCAGAAGAGAAGATAGACCCCGAAAACCATACGGTTGTTAAGCTGGCTTCTAAATATTTTTCGGTACACCCGCAGTTTGAAGGCAGCAAATTCTTTGTTAAAATAGATAGGAAAAAGTTTATTACCCCTTTGTTCCCGGTGCTATTAATTATCGAGGTTACCGACCTTGTTTTCGCGGTCGATTCTATCCCAGCTATATTCTCGATCACAAAGGACCCTTATATCGTATTCTTTTCTAACATATTCGCCATTATGGGCCTGCGCTCTATGTTCTTCCTACTGGTTAATATTATCGATAAGTTCCACTACCTTAAAGTTGGGTTGGCTGCCTTGCTGGCTTTCATAGGCCTGAAAATGCTATTAGCTAATTACGTCGACCAGATAGGGTTGACTACGGGCCGGTCATTATTAATAATACTTGGCATTTTGGTAATCAGTGTAGTTGCATCGCTAATGTTCCCCAAGAACAAAGCAACGCATAAATAGCAATCAACATGGATGATAACAAAACCCGGTCTGTTCCCTCTTTATTTGAATGGGCAGGTGGTATGCCCATGTTTGAGCAGTTGTTTAACCTATTTTATGATAAGGTATTAGCTGATGATATTTTAGAGCCGGTATTTAAGCATATGTCGCCACAGCACCGGCTACACGTAGCACATTTTGTTGCCGAGGTTTTTGGTGGCCCGAAACTATATAGCGAAAGTGAAGGAAGCCATTTCCAAATGATCCAAAAACACCGGCTAAGCACTTAACCCAGCAGCACCGAAAACGCTGGATGGAGTTGTTATTAGAAACAGCCGATGAACTACAATTACCTGATGACCCTGAGTTCCGCTCTGCATTTATGGCTTACCCGGAATGGGGAACCCGCATTGCTGTACTTAATTCGAATTTAGATAATGTAGATGAAGACCCAAACATGCCCATGCCAAAATGGGATTGGGGCGTACCGGGCGGGCCATATATGGGGTAATTGAGGATAAATAACATCTGCATGTCAAAGAGATAAGCGATCTCAAATCTCCTGTCCCAAATCTCACATCTAAATATTAACTTCGTGAATGCACAGTTTAGATCTCAGCCTTTTTAAAATAACACCGCTTGGCGTTTTAGACATCCTGCTGGTAGCTTTTATAATATACCAGGCTTATAACCTGGTACGCGGCACCATAGCGGTAAATATCCTGTTGGGACTGGGTGTGATCTATGTGCTTTATTTTGTGGTGAGCAACTTGCATATGCCGGTGCTTACTAAAATATTGGGTTATTTTAAAGATGCTAGCTTAATTATCATTATTGTAGTTTTTCAGCAAGAGATAAGGCGCTTTTTACTGTTGGTGGGTAAGAATGCATCACTGCAGCGCAATAAAGCCTGGTGGCGCTATTTCTTCGGGAAAGTGCAGGATGAGAAAAACAACTATGCCCGTATTAAACCCATTATTGATGCCTGTAAGATATTAAAACAAACCCGCACCGGTGCGCTGATAGTTTTCGCTAAATATTACGACGAGCAATTTTACCAGAATAGCTGCGAAGTGATGGATGCTAAAATCTCTAAACGATTATTGGAAAGCATCTTCCAAAAAACCAGCCCGCTGCATGACGGCGCGGTAGTAATTGCTGAGAACAAAATTAAATCGGCCAGTTGTATTTTGCCGTTGACGGATAAGGTTGACCTGCCAGCTCAGTTTGGCTTGCGCCACCGGGCCGGCATTGGTGTTACCGAGGCTAACGAGGCCACAGCGATCATCATATCCGAAGAAACCGGCGAGATCAGCTACGCCAAACAGGGCAAAGTTAAAATGAACATCAGCTTCGCCGAATTGGAAAAACTATTGAATAAAGATTTTTCTATTTAACACTAAGGGCGAACTTCAACGCCATCCACAACCTTTTAGGCGATACTGTTGGATAATATACCCGTGGTTGCGTTTTCCCTACTATCGGCATTGTGTACGCTGTCCTGTCAGTTTGCACAATAGGCATACGCGGATCTGTATTTGCCGGTTTGGCAATAGGCATACGGTCTGGATTAATCGCAGCGGTAGTATTTAGTAATTGATTTACGCTAACATTTTCATACACGGTTACTGTAGATGGTTTATAATCAACTGTATCTGCTGTTAGTTTGGTCATTTTCCCAAACAATTCTGCATTGGGTTTTGATTTTAATAGTGTTAATTGATTGGGATTGCAGGTGCAAACATTGCCAGCCGGTTTATTTGTATTGGTAAGTAATGATTTTTGAAGAAGGGTGGTGCTTGTACGCTGTGCATTTACCACTATAGCGCCGCTTAGCATAACCAGGGTTGCAAATAATCTTTTCATAATGCATAAGGTATATACTAAGTTAATAACACAAAGTATTGTTCCCTAATTATTTAACATTTTTAACAATTGGCTAAGCTGATTTTAAAGCCATATTGCAATTTTTCCGTTACATTCTGGCATATAAATTATTTCTCGCCAACTTTAACCTATAAATACGTTTGTGTAAGCAATGTTAGCCTCAAAAGTTAAATTTCTGCTGTTTATTGCCATGCTTATGTTTGTGGCTAAACCATTTTTAGGTTTTAGCTTGCGCTGCCAACGCTATTTTAAGGCGCAGCAACCGTGTAGTCAAAACATACTGGTAAAATCATTTGCTAAGCGAAAGCTGGAGTTTAACGAAAACAGCGAGTACAACCCCGCCAAAATGAAAGCGAAACTGGCTAACCCCGGTTTGCCGGTGGTTACACTTTTGCTTTTGCCTTATGTGCAATATTGCCATTGGTACTGCGGCAAGTAAAAACTATTACCGGTAGCTTGCTGGCAGCAATAACTTACAGTCTTTGCCCGCCGCAACCACTATACCTGCTTAGTGGTAAGCTAACAATTTAATAATACTCTGCAATCTTCTTAATTATTGCATACGGCCCCACGGCTGATGTATGCGGTGTAATTCCATTTATAAAAATTAATTTAAACATTTAATAATGCACTATTTAAAGTACAAGTGCATGGCAGTGTTGTGCTTTTGCATGATGGCTGCTTATGCGCAGCAACCCACACCCCTAAGCTTAAAGGTGTTGCTAAATAATGTAAACCAAAAGGCACCCGCGCTGCTGGCCGACTCGGTAGCTGTAAACATTAAAATGGCCAAGGCCAATGAGGTACACAACAACTGGCTGCCAAACCTTAAACTAAATTACCAGGCCGATGTGGGTACTAACAATAACGTAGCCGGCGGCTATTTCGGGTTTGGTATTGTACCGTCAAATTCAAGCGGAGTGCGTGCCCAAACTAATACCAGCACCGCATTGGGTAACTTAGGTATTGCCGCGCTGGATTGGGAAGCCTATAACTTTGGGGCTTACGCGGCGCAAAATAAAGTAGCAGGCTCTGATGTATTAGTAGAGCAGAACCAGTTTCAACGCTCGCGCTACCAGTTGCAAACCTATACTATTGGCGGCTACTTACAGTTATTACGCCTGCAGGATTACCTAAGCATCCAATCGCGCAACATCCAGCGCAATCAACAAATCAGGCGGTCAATACAGTCGCTTGCCAAAAGCGGCCTGCGCCCCGGTGTTGACACCAGTATTGCCGAGGCAGAACTATCCAAAGCCCGACTTAATTACATAGAGCTGGATAACCAGTTAAAACAGGTGCAATTACAGCTATCTGCCATCAGCGGCTTGCCTTATCAAACCATAGTGCCCGATACTTTGGCTGGTGTAAAACTGCTTACTCAATCAAACAGTAACTTGTTGTTAACTGCCGATACGATCGATCATCCCTACATCAACTACTATAAAACTCTGCTGCAAAACAGCCGCGAACGCGAGGACCTGGTGAAGAAGCAGTACAACCCCAAAATACTGGTTGAAGCTGCTGCCCGGGGCCGCGGCTCAAGCATTGAGAGCGATAAGTTTGGTCCGTTAAGCAATGGCTGGGGTTTTGACAGGAATAATTACCTGGTGGGTGTTGGCGTATCATACAACCTGTTCGACCTGCGCCGCAGGCAACTGAAACTACGCACACAAAAAACGCTACCGACTATGCCGAAAAGAGGCTGGATGAACAGCGGACGGCGCTTGCATTAAGCATTAACCAGGCCGATGTAGAACTTAATACGGCAAAGCAGCGCTTACAGGAGATTCCCAATCAGCTAAAGGCCGCCAATGCGGGGTATCGTCAAAAGCTATCGCTTTATAAAAGCGGGCTTACAGATATCATTGAGCTAAATGCTGCCTTAAATATCCTTTACCGTGCCGAAACAGATTACGCGCAGGCAAAATATGCTTATACCAGCGCTCTGTTTCAAAAAGCTATTACGGGTAACAAGCTATCATCAATACTAAACCTCTTAAATTAATTAACTATGTCAATGGTCACATCCGCGCTTAAAAGGCCCATAACTGTGGTGGTAATTACCCTCAGCCTTATGATCTTTGCCGTGTTAAGCGCTATAAAAATACCTATAGATATTTTCCCCCAATTAAACCTGCCAACTATCTATGTTATTGAGTCGTACGGGGGTATGTCGCCCCAACAAATGGAGGGCTTCTTCTCTACGCGTCTGCAAGATCAATTCCTGTATGTTAACGGCATCAAAAACATCTCTACCAAAAACATACAGGGGCTAACCATGCTCAAAATAAGCTTTTACGAAAGTACCAACATGGCCGAAGCACAGGCACAAATTGCCCTGCAGGTTAACCGGGCCATGAAGTTTTTTCCGCCCGGGGCGCTGCCGCCGCAGGTTATCAGATATGATGCTTCGTCATTGCCGGTAGGGCAGTTGGTTATGTCGGCACCGGGGCGTAGTTTGAAAGAAATTTACGATATGGCGGCAACCCGTATCAGGCCCATGTTCGCGTCAGTTCCCGGTCTGTCGGCACCGCCGCCGTTTGGCGCAAATTCAAGATCAATAACCGTAAATGCCGACCCCAATAAGTTAAGGAGTTATAACCTAACCCCCGACCAGGTGGTTGAGGCTTTAGCAAAATTTAACGCCATGTCGCCATCAGGCAACTTACGGATAGATAACACCATGTTTACCACTACGGTTAACTCGCTGGTTAAAAAGTCTGACGAGTTTGGCGACATCCCTATCAAAACCAAAAATGGCGTATCGGTATTGGTGAAAGATGTGGCTAGGGTGGCCGATGCGTCGGACATAACGGTTGATTATGCACTTATTAACGGCAAACGGTCGGTTTATATCCCCATTGTAAAAACTGCCGATGCCTCTACCGGTCGGTGGTGCAGGGTTTAAAGGCAAAGCTGCCCGAAATGCAAAGCCTGTTGCCTGATGATATTAAAGTATCGTATGAGTTTGATCAATCGGTATTTGTTATTAACGCGGTAAAAAGTTTAATGACCGAGGGGGCCTGGGGGCCTTATTAACCGGGCTTATGGTATTGCTTTTTCTGCGCGACTGGCGAAGCAGTTTAATTGTGGTGATCACCATCCCTGTATCAATTTTATTGGGGGTGATGTTGCTTGCCGCATTTGGGCAAACCATAAATATTATGACTTTAAGCGGCCTTGCTCTGGCTATAGGGATTTTGGTTGACCAGGCAACTGTAACCATAGAAAACATACACCAGCATCTTGAAATGGGCAAATCAAAACGCCTGGCTATTTATGATGCCTGCGAGGAAATATCTTTTCCGCTACTGCTGATATTGCTGTGTATCCCGGCGGTGTTCGCTCCGTCGTTTTTAATGACGGGTGTGCCTAAGGCTATGTTTTTGCCACTGTCGCTGTCTATTGGTTTAACTATGATCGTGTCTTACATATTAGCGCAAACCTTAGTGCCCATATTAAGCAACTGGATGATAAAAGCCGAGCGCTACCAGCACTATCATCATGACCAGATCCACGCCCATGCCGGTGAGGCATTAAATAAAAAGGAAGAAGAGCAGGTAAACCATCATTTAAAAGAAGAACAGGAGCACCCTGAGCAAAACGATTTTTTCGAAAGGGTAAAAATCCGCTTTATGGGCATCATCACCCGTTGGATGCCCAACAAAAATGGATCATCCCGGTGTACCTGGTGGCTGTAATTGTTTTAGCTGGTATAGGCTTCGTTATAATTGGTAAGGATATGATGCCGAAGCTGAACAACGGGCAATTCCTCATCCGCATAAAAGCACCCGATGGTACAAGGTTGGAACGTACCGAGGATAAGTTTAAACAGGTGTTGAATATTATTGATAAAACGGTTGATCATCATGTCGAGATCAGTTCGGGCTATGTGGGTATAATTCCCAGTAGTTATGGCAGCAGTAACCTTTACATTTTTAATACCGGTACGCACGAGGCGGTGCTGCAGGTTAAGCTTGACGAAAGTTATCATGTAAACATGGACGTGCTTAAAGATGCCCTGCGCAAAAACATTGCCTATGCCATGCCTGATCTTCGCATTACTTTTGAGCCTATTGACATGACCGAGAAGATAATGAGCCAGGGGCGCTGCCACACCAATTGAAATAAGGGTGGCGGGCAAAAATATGGCTGATATTGAAAGCTACGCCAATAAAGCTGTAGCAGGCCTTAAAAAGATAGATTACCTGCGCGACGTGCAGATAGTGCAGCCCTTAAAAATCCCGGTAATAGCGATAACCTTAGACAGGCAGAAGGTATCGCAGTTTGGCCTGAATGTTACTGACATTGCCCGCTCGGTTACGGCAAGTACCTCATCAAGCCGTTTTACCGAAAAAAATCAATGGCTTGACGAGGATAAGCAATATACTTACCAGGTGCAGGTGCAAATACCCGAATATACCATGAACACTATGGATGAGCTAAAGGAAATACCTTTGCTAAAGGGCCAAAGCACCCCAACCCTTGCAGATGTTGCCACTTTTAAAACAACCTATGCCCCCGGCGAATATGACCGTGTTGGGCCGCGCCGTTTTTTAACGGTAAGCGCCAATATTTACAAAAAGGACCTGGGCACTGCTACAATCGACGTGCAAAAAGTAATAAAGAGTTTAGGCACGCCACCCAAAGGTCTGGTTGCCGACCTGCGCGGGATGACAAGCCTGTTAACCGAAACCATGGGCAGCCTGCAAAGCGGTTTAGGCTTCGCGGTATTGGTGATCTTTTTGTTATTGGCTGCCAATTATCAATCATTTAAACTGTCATTAACCGTACTATCAACTGTTCCGGCGGTTATTTTGGGCTCATTAACCGCGTTGTTGTTAACCGGGTCTACCTTAAACCTGCAATCGTATATGGGTATGATCATGTCAACCGGGGTATCGGTTGCTAACGCGATATTGATAGTAACCAATGGCGAAAACTTAAGGCTTGAATTTAAGGACGCTACCCGCGCTGCAATTACCAGCGCTGCCATACGTTTAAGGCCGATACTAATGACCAGTTTTGCCATGATGGCCGGTATGATACCTATGGCATCGGGCCTGGGCGAGGCGGGCGAGCAATCGGCGCCGTTGGGCCGCGCGGTAATAGGCGGGCTGTTTGCCTCAACCCTTGCGGCGCTGTTTATACTGCCGCTGGTATTTGCCTGGGTGCAAGATAAAACCACTTACCAATCGCCATCATTAATGCCCGAAGAAATAACAACTATTAACCCCCAATCGATATAAAACCATGAAAACTAAATTGATAATATTAGCCGCGTTTACCTGCCTGCTTGCAGCCTGTGGTGGCAGCGAAAAGCCGGTGGACCTTACCGAGGCTAAACAAGCAGCCAATAAAAAATACGAAACAGGCAGCATTGCCGAAAAAGCGCTGTCAAGCTACGCCCGGTTGCCGGGACAGCTAAACCCTTTTAACCAGGTGAACCTGTTTCCGAAGGTAAACGGCTTTGTAAAACAGATATTTGTTGACCGTGGTACCGAAGTTAAAAAGGGCCAGTTGCTCATGACGCTGGAAGCGCCCGAAATGGAATCGCAATTGCAGGCGGCCATGTCGCGCTACTTACAGGCGCAGGAAACCGCTACAGCCAGCAAAGAAAAGTACAGCCGCCTTAAACAGGCCGCTGCGGAACCGGGCTCAGTTTCGCCGTTGGAACTGGATAACGCTATCTCAAAAATGAAGGCTGATAATGCCGTCGCTGAAGCCCAGCGGTCTAATGTTGCCTCGGTAAAAACCATACAGGGTTACCTGCGCATTTACGCGCCTTTTGATGGCACTATAGTAGAACGCAATGTATCCCCGGGAGCATTGGTGGCCCCCGGTAAAAATACCGATCAGCCAATGCTGGCGTTGCAGGATACCCGCAAATTGCGTCTTGAAGTAGCCATTCCGGAGGATTATGTAGACAAAGTGGACCTGAAACAAAAGGTAAATTTCACCTTTAATGCTATGCCGGGGTTGAGCATACCGCCGGGATAAGCCGTGCGGCAAATAGTTTAGGCGGTATGCGATCAGAAGCAGTGGAGATAGATGTAACCAATAACAATGGTGATCTGAAACCCGGCATGTATGCCGAAGTAAAGATCCCAATGCTATCGGGCGCGAAATCATTATTGGTTCCCAACGCGGCTATTGTCCGATCAACTGAGCGTCGTTATGTGATTAAAGTGGATGATGGTAAAGCCCGATTGGTAGATATTAAAGAAGGCCTTGTCGGCAAAGATTCAACCGAAATATTTGGTAATCTTAAAGCAGGAGATAAGATCATTACCAAGGCAGATGATGGTGTGAAAGATGGGGATACGGTAAAAGAATAAGATACTGCAAATAATACAATTTGTCATTCAGACCTAAGTGAGAAATCTTAAACGCCAGATTAGTATCAAGCGTTTAAGATTTTTTCCTCGTTTCGAAATGAAAATAGTTAATATGAGGGCTCTTACCGCATTCGGGATGGCAAGTTTATTAACTTTGCTCCTCAAATTTATCAGCCACGATCTGTATTTTACGCTTACCTATTTCTTCGGCTTCGAAAGTTAAGGTTACTTTATCATCAGCGCCTACAATTGTTATGGTAGCGTGTAATTCATTGCCATTACCGTTTGTTAACGTTCCTTTTAAAACTGTTTTGCCAACTTTATAAGGGGTAGCCCATTCGCAGGTTTTAGAGGTGATAGTGCCCGACATGATATTTGCTTCATTATCTCCCGGTACAATGTTTATCTCTTTGCTGCTGATAGTGACAACTGTCACTTCCTCTTTGGTGCGGTCCAAAGCACCTTCGGCGCTATACATAAAAGTTTTTGATGATTTTATGGTTACGGTTTTGTCGCATTGTCCGTACACGTAGTTGGCCCCGGCTACCATCATAAAGGTTAGCGCCAGTAATGTTCTTTTTAAATTTAATTTCATGATTTCCGTTGTTTGTGTCACAAAGGTATATTATAAATAGTATTATGCAATACATAGTACTAAATAAAATATCAATCTCGATATAAGATGTTGATAATGAGTATAATAAAATTATATAATGATATAACGAAATGTAAAGTGAAGGAGAAAGTAATTTAATTAGGTGCAATTACACAACAAACTACAAGGCGGGAGCCTTTTTCAAGTCAATTGTATGTTTAAACAAATACAATTTTTAATAAAAAGCTGATAGATAATTAATTAAGTCCGAAAAACTGTTTCATTTTGTTTCACGGGTTTTTCGCAAAATGCTAATAATCAATTTATTAAGTCAAAAACGTGTTTCACCTGTTTCATCTGTGTCACACACGCGTGAAACAACGCATTGTTAAATCCCTTTGATATAATTAGTTCCGTAAGGGAAACGTTGCGGCCTTGATAACCACTTGTTGGCTTCGGCGCTATTGGTAAAACGCTCGGCTTTCGGGTCCCAATGCAATTTGCCGGGCACTTTCATAGATATATGTGCAACCAGGCAAGCGCTGCACGACCGGTGTGCTACTTCAACCGGACTGATGGTTGGTTTCTTGCTCTCTATACAATCCAGCCAGTTGCCATGCTGCTCGTGGTCGTCGGCATATAAATGATGCTCGTTAGGGCCAATTACCGAGGTCAGTATCTTTGGATCGCTGGCCATAAACGCCGCGCCTTTGCTCGAGGTTGGGTCGCTGGCCGTAACCCCGCCTCCGTCGCGGGCAACGAAGATCCAGCCTTCGGTACCTTCAAATTTAATCCCGTTGGTGTTCTTGCTGTTGATGAGCATAGTAACGCCGTTGGCATATTTAGCGCGTACGTCAAAATCCGTGTGTACATCCCATAAACCTGTTTTAGGGAAGGTGGCATGTCCCTCAACTTCTATAGGACCGGTGTATTCGGTATCCATACCCCAATGGGCAATGTCAATATGGTGCACACCCCAGCCGGTTATCATGCCCGCGCCAAACTGCTCGCACCGCAGCCAGCCGCCGCGCGAACCAACATCGGTAGTAGAATGCGCCCTGTCTACCGTGTAATATACCCACGGGGTTGACCCTAACAGCATATCATAATTCAACCCTTCGGGTACA
The DNA here is from genome assembly GCF_013087555.1 of Mucilaginibacter humi. Lineage (NCBI taxonomy): Bacteria > Pseudomonadati > Bacteroidota > Sphingobacteriia > Sphingobacteriales > Sphingobacteriaceae > Mucilaginibacter > Mucilaginibacter humi. The sequence goes on along the minus strand of NZ_JABFCR010000033.1, from coordinate 17,483 downwards.
GGCATCTCCGCAGTATTACCACCAACAATATCCGCCGGCAGGCCAACATTAACCGTATGCAGTTTGCCTATGCGGCCATTACGCACAAGCTCACAGGCTTTCTTAAACTGCGGCCGGGGCTTATTCCCACGCTGCTGGCTGCCCAGCTGGAACGTAACCCCCGATTTGCTCACGGCATTACTCATGGCGCGCCCTTCTTCGATGGTTAATGACGTAGGCTTTTGCAGGTAGATATGTTTACCGGCGAGAGCAGCCTCAATAGCAGGCTGGGCATGCCAATGGTCGGGCGTGCTGATGATCACCGCGTCAACGTCCTTATTAGCCAGTAGCCCATGGTAATCGTCGTAGGTTTTAATGTCGATATAGCCGGTCTTGCCCATCTTTTTATCATACCACCCCTCAATAGTTTTCTTCCCGCTCAACAAACGCGGACGATCCACATCGGCCATAGCCATAATGCGGGCCTTGTCATATTTAAAGGTCTCCACCAGGTCATGCGTCATCGCTATACGTCCGCAACCTATTTGTCCAATGTTTATCTTATTACTCGGTGCACTCTTACCAAATACCGACGAGGGAACAATGGTAGGGATGCCGATAGCAGCAGTAGTTATCGCGGCAGTTTTAACAAAGTCGCGGCGGGTATAAGCGTTTTTGTTAGCGGTCATGTTGTTGAGATTTTGGTAGGGAGGTAAGTTTATAATTAATGGGCGTATCACGGTTATCGGCGTAAGCCTTTGTATAATCTAATCTAACGGATTGCGCGGCGACATATACTACGCCGCTTAAAATATGGGCCGAAAAATCAGGTCTGCTATAATACTCTTTATCATGGCCCGTGCAGGTTATCCAGATGTTGCCGCCATCAAATGTTTGATACCACTCGGCGGGCAAAAGCTTGCCAAACGAGCCATTATACTTTTTGATATTAAGCGAGTCGCGCGGGTTCAGCGTTGAAAGATCGCTTACCGCGGTAACCTTAATACCGGGGTAGTATTCCTTTAGGAAATAGCATTCATCGCCCAACGGCGGTTCAAAGGTTAAAGGTAAACCCTGAACTGTTGGGTGTGCAGGCTCAATAACTCTAACCGTAAACTTCTGATGCTGCGGATGCCGGCAAAAGTGCCGCCCAGCATTTGTTTGAACCAGGTCCAGTTACGCTCGGTACCTGTGGCCGAGTGCAGGCCGATAAATCCGCCACCGGCCTCGATATAATGCCGGAAAGCCAGTCGCTGTGCATCGGTATCAAATACATCGTTATTGGTACTGGTGAAGATCAGTAAGGTATATTGTTTCAGGTTTTGATCGGTATAAACCGCGGGATCATCAGACACATCAACCTTAAAACCATTTTCTCTGCCCAGTTTTTGAATACAGGCTACCGATGCTGCTATATTATCGTGAACATAACCTTTGCCGTTTTTGGTGTAAACCAACACTTTTATGCCTTTGAGCGGCACAGCAAACGCCCCGATAAAAAGTACAGACAACAGGAGTGCCGGGGCACTCATTTTTTTTAATATGCTTAAGCTCATTCGGTGAACTTTATAAATGGTTAATGCAATGTATTAAAAATGTATGACTGTTTATATAGAAACGTTGCTTGTCGCTTCGTTAAACCATTTCGCGCAAGGCTTGCCCCGCTATGACCGCGGAGGTCTTTGTTCTTTTTCTTGATAAAAAGAACCAAAAATCAAGTCAGCAAAGAGGCTTCTTGCGCTCAGGGCCTTTGCGCGGCAGTTCAGGTAAAACCTCGGGCTGCAAAATTTTTGCCCCGCTTCGCCCGCTCTTGCCCAACGCTTCAGCAAAAAGTTGCTATGCCCCCAACGCGCAAGGCCGTCAGTTTTACCTGCCCTCACCGAAGCTTTTTGCTGACGGTTTCATCACAGAACCAACAATTCGTTTATTGATAAATAAATGCAAGGAAGGGTAAAGGCCTGTCAGGGCGCGCGGCCGGGAGTCTGGCCCCGGGCGTTGGCAGCGATCGGCCTGACTTGATTTTTGGGTTACCTTTGTATCAAGACAAAGGTAACAGCCTTAGCGGCAATTGAGCGTCACCAAGCGATAGGTAAACGACAGAAAGGTATCGCATAAAAAAGGGGAGACTCATTATAAGCCTCCCTCAACCAATTATAAATAAAACGCTTATTTGCTGTTATCTATCTCTTTAATAGCATCATCAGCAATCTTGGCTGACGCGGTGTCGCCCATTTTGGTGCGCGCGGTTTGTATGTCGGTTATCATCACTTTAAGCGGAGCTGCAACACCATACATTTTGTATTTAATAGCAGCATCTTTAATAGCTGTAATACCTTGTTGTGCATACTCAGGTTTTGTAACCTTGCCTGTCATACCAGCAAAGTCCCTTATCATACCAAACTTGGCATTGAGTTCAGCATCGGTAAATTGTTTGTATACATACGGGAACTCGGCATCACTACCGGCCGAACTATATACCCTTACTAAAGCTGCAGTAAGCGCGCCTTTGTTATCTGTTTCGAAAGGCTTAGCTAACGAAAGGCCTGTCGCAGGATCCTGTAAAGCTATGGCACTTAAAGCGGCACCTTGCACAGCATACGATTCGCTTTTCAACGCATCCTTAAATGTGCTCATCATACCCGATGCTTTTAGTTTTCCTAAGGCAGTTATGGCGGCAGCGCGTACTAAAGTATTTGGGTCTGTTTGCGCTAACGATAATAATATTGGCTGGGCCGGGTTGCGTACATCATCATTAGCCATGTTTAACCCCATAATGGCTTTAATACGCAGGCCGTAGTATTTATCTTTCAATGCGGCTAACATTACTTTGCGGGCACCTTCATTGCCTTGTTCTGGTGTAGCTTTAGTTATTGCCTCAAAACGATCAAGGTATAATGGCGCGTTAAAGTATTGAAACACGTATTCGTCTAAAGTTTTGCTATCGGTTTTTTGAGCTAATAAAACTTTGTCGCCGTCAACATTCACCAAATCTGGTTTAACTGCCGATGCAAAAGTCAGCGTATCAGCCTTATCATTCATCCAAACTTTATGGCGTGTTTTTTTGCCGCCTGCATAAATGTCAATTGCCATTGGTAGTTTAAAGGCGTCGCCATCCTGGGTTTGTTGCAGGTAAACAGTTTGTGTTTTAGAGGCAGCATCCTGGCATAGCTTATCTTTAAGTTTGGGTGCCCGGCGTTATAATACCATTGGTTAAAGAACCAGTTAAGGTCGCGGCCGCCGGCTTCCTCTAAAGCTAAGCGCAGTTGCTGTGGCTCGCCGGCTTTAAAGGCATTGGTTTTTAAGTAAATGCCCAGGCCTTTATAAAATGCTTCGTAACCTAAATAGTTGCGCAGCATGTTTAATATACGGCCACCTTTTTGGTAGGTAACAGCATCAAAAACATCTTCTTTATCATTATAATGAAAACGAACCAGGTCCTTAGTTTTATTGGCCGGGTTAGCCATGTAGTTAAGCATGGCCTGGTAACTATGTGCATCAGCTTCATCTTTACCATATTTGTGTTCTGCCCAAAGCATCTCGCTAAAATCAGCGAACGACTCATTAACGGTTAAGTTACTCCAGCTTTCGGCAGTTACCAAATCGCCAAACCACTGGTGAAACAGCTCATGCGCTATGGTGCTGCGGCCCGCGTTGTAATAGGCGTCTAACAATTCGCGGGGTGTGCCCTGTACATATGCACCATGTAAAGTTGCTGATGTGTTTTCCATCGCGCCGCTCACATAATCGCGCACTACAATTTGTGCATATTTGGCCCATGGATAATCAACGCCTAACGTTTTTGAGTAAAACTCGATCAGCTCGGGCGTCATACCAAAAATCTCTTTGGCGTAAGGAGCGTATTTAGGCTCAAGGTAATAGCTAACCTCTTTGTTGCGCCATTTGTCTTTATAGATCTTAAAATCGCCCACAGCCATCATAAACAGGTATGGCGAGTGTGGCAGGTCCTGTTTCCAAACATCGGTGCGGGTGCCGTCGCCATTAACTTTTTGCGATTTTAACAAGCCGTTTGATAGCGTAACGTATTTAGCCGGCACGGTCATGGCTATCTCTTCGGTAGTTTTTTGCTGGCCCCGGTCGATAGTTGGGAACCAGCAGGATGAGCTTTCGGTTTCGCCTTGCGTCCATATCTGAGTTGGCTTGTCTTTCTCGGTACCGTCAGGATTTATAAAGTATAAACCTTTGGCATCGTTTATGGCCGCGCTGCCTTTTACATGCAACTCGTTTGGTTTTGATGTATAGTCGATATAAACCGTATAGGTTTCGTTGTTATGATAAACCTTATCCAGTTGGATAGCAAGGCTCAGGCTGTCCCGGTATTTATATTTAAGCGGGATGTTTTTACCATTTTTTACTACCGAGATATTTTTAATATCCATGCCTTTAGCATCTAATCTTAAAGTATCGGTTGGGTAAAAGTGAGGCTTTAAGGTAACCCATTCTTTACCATACAGGTAGCGTTTTTTGTAGTCAAAACGCACGTCCAGTTTTGTATGGATCAGGTCATTGATACGGGGTTGTGTGGCCCGGTAAATTCTCATTTGGGGGCTTTCGGCTTTCGGTGCCTGTGCCATTACCGTGCTTAGCGCGCCAACGGTAATGGCCATACCGGCAGCTAAACCGGCGATTGTGGTTTTTTTCATCAGAATAACAGATCAGTTTTTAAGCGAAAATAAAATTTATAATTGATATTTAAGACGATGGGTGGCGTAAAATGTTACAGGGCTGTTAGAGATTAGGGGTTGGTGATTAGAGATTGAGTATATTGCTTTTATAAACAAAAAAGCGATGAGGTTATCATCGCTTTTTTGTTTATAAGGTTACAGGCAACTAATCTTTAATCACCAACCTCTAATCTCTCAACTAGCAATACTGATCAAATGCGCTTATCAAATTATCAGCTATCATTTGTGCAGGGCGGCCCTCAATTTGGTAACGCTCTATCATGTGTACTAATTTGCCATCTTTAAACAAAGCCATAGCAGGCGATGACGGAGGGTAAGGTAACATATAGTTACGTGCCGTATCAACAGCTTCTTTTTCCATACCGGCAAAAACGGTTACAAATTTATCGGGATGTTTGGCATTTTGAGTAGCCATGCGTGCTGCAGGGCGTGCATTGGCAGCAGCACAACCGCAAACAGAATTTACCATAACAAACACGGTGCCCGGCGCTTCAATAGCGTTTTTCACAGCTTCGGCATCTTTCAACTCTTCAAATCCCACTCTGGTTAATTCTTCCCTCATTGGGGTCACTAAATATTCTGGATACATCATAACGTAGGTCGTTCTATTTTCAAAAATTTATCCACAAAAGTAATAAATACGCAACATGAAAGTTTTAATATTCGTAATAATAACACATTGCTGACAAACGGCATACAAATGAAATGTTAATTTGTTTAAAATTAATATGAATTTGTTGGTGGCTTTTTTTAAATTGCACCCCTATTCTAACTGAAGGAATGAAAGTTAAACCAAAGGACATTAGTACAATTGTTATTCTTAATAAAAATAAACAAGGTACTAAAACAATACAAATCCGCACCCGGCATTTAACCAGCCTAAAGTATTATGCTATGACCCCGGCAGGTGTACTTGCGCTATTAGTAGGGGCCATTGTATTACTGCAAAAAAACATAGCGCACCGGAGGTTGAAAAACAACTGTTGCTTACCCAGATAGTAAACCTTAAGGGCCAGATCCCGATTGCCTTGCAAAAAGAGTCCGAAAAAATTCGGCACAAAGCTATATCCGTGCTATAGAAGGCAAGCTTAAAAACATTAATGATTATTTAAGAAAACGCGGCCTGAAAGGCTTCTCAACAAAAGCTGTAGGTGGAGATGGTAATGCCGAGGGTACTAAACTTTCTGACAAGGAAGTTTACATGGCTTATAATGATTACTTAACGCATCTGGTTAATTCGGTAGGTTTTACGCCGATGGGTTACCCGCGTATTAGTTCTATGACGTCAAGCTTCGGTTTCCGCAGCGATCCATTTAATACGGCGCATGCCGAGTTTCATCCGGGTATTGACTTTACCGGGCATCGTGGCGATGTTGCCAAATGTACTGCTAACGGCCGCGTAGTATCAGCCGGCTGGAATGGTGGTTATGGCAACTGTGTTAGGGTGGCACATGCTAATGGCTATGAAACTTTGTACGGGCACCTGTCAAGAATTACAGTTAGTGTTGGCCAGAAATTGTCAGTAGGTGATAAGGTTGGCGAAGTTGGCTCTACGGGTCGCTCTACCGGCGCGCATTTACACTATGAAGTAAGGCAAAATGGTAAACCGGTAAACCCGGTTAAGTTTTTAACCTTAAACAATTAATAAGCAGGCCATGGGTGTTTTTTCTAAAAAGGATAAGGTAGCGCTTGATCTGCAAGCCATATCGACATTAATTAGCGATGGCAGTACAATTGCCGGAAATTTGAAGGCCCCTGCGGTTGCACGTATCGATGGCCATGTAACCGGTGATGTACATATTGATGAGGGTTTAATACTGGGCGAAAAAGGACTTATTGTAGGTAATGTTAACACCAAAGAAATGGTAGTTTACGGCACGGTAAATGGTAATATCACTACACAATCGCTTGAAATTAAAGGCACCGGAAAAATTACCGGCGACATAGAAACCGTTACGCTGCTGGTTGAAGCCGGTGGTGTTTACAACGGACACCGGCTATGCAATCGGCCAGTACCAAACAGATAAAGCAAATCGCGTAAGGCGCGCTTCCTCTCTCAGGACAGCTTAAAGCACAAGTTATTTACCGGCTTCAGCTTTATTGTACCATTCATCGATACATTCCAACTATTTACCGATACATTGCACGGTGTACTTGCTAATAATCAGAAATTTAATATAAATCAATTATTAGAATTTGGATATGCAATTGCTGTAGTAACAGCCTGCCAACAAAAGCCAAAGCCGACTGTTTTAGATGCGACGCGTTATTATCATACCGTTAATATAGAAGTACTGGCATCGCGTATGGATTATTTAATAGTATCTTAAAAAGGATTAATAAATGAGGATAAAAAAAAACATAGCCACCAGCGAAAACGGGTTTATATTTAACCCGGCAACGGGCGATTCATTCTCAGGTAATGCCATCGCTTCTGAGATTATATTAGCTATGAAAACAGGTACGGCGGCCGAGCAGATAAAGCAAGGGATCCTCCAAAAATATGAGGTTACTGCCGACCAGCTTGACCGTGATTGGGAAGACTGGATGGTACAACTTAAAGAAGCAAATTTATTAGAAAATTAAACTTTATTATATCGTAAAACCTTTACTTATCTCCCCTCAAAATGATCATTGCAATAACAGGTTTAAACGCCAACGATAATCCCGGTCCGGGCGTAGCGGTTATTCGCGCACTTCGCGAAGAATTTGGTTCGGCTTTAACCATCATCGGTTTAAGTTACGAATCATTAGAGCCGGGCATTTACCGGATACCGTAGTTGATAAAGCTTACCAGATACCTTACCCAACAGCGGGCACATCATCCTTGAAGGACCGTCTGGAATATATTCATGAGCAGGAAGGATTAAACCTGATCATCCCTAATTACGATGCCGAGCTTTATAATTTTATTAAGATAGCGCCCCGGCTAAAATCAATGGGGATAAAAACTTTTTTACCAACTCATGAACAATTAGATGCCCGCGATAAAATAAATCTTTACGAGTTTGGTATTACACATGGGTTTAGCGTACCTGCAGATAAAAAGCTAAACAGTATCACCGACCTCACTAATGCATCCGAAGAGTTGGGCTACCCACTGGTAGTAAAAGGTAAATATTACGAAGCGTATGTTAACCATACGGCTGATGTCGCACAAAAATCGTTTCACCCGGTAAGCGCCAAATGGGGCCTGCCGGTTATAGCGCAAAAATTTATAAAAGGTACCGAAATAAACATAGCCGGCCTTGGTGATGGTAAAGGCAATACCATAAGTGTTATACCTATGCGCAAATTATTTATTACCGATAAAGGTAAAGCGTGGGCTGGTATCACTATTGAAAATAATGACCTGATAAAGCTGGCGCAAAAATTTGTTAAGGCCACCAAATGGAAGGGTGGTTTTGAGCTGGAGATAATGTGCGACGCTGATGGCGAGTTTTTTATAATGGAAATAAATCCGCGCTTTCCGGCCCGGATTTATTTGACTGCAGGTGCGGGCCAGAACCAGCCCGCGGCATTAGTGCGAATGGCTATGGGAGAGGATGTTGAGCCATTTACCCAATACACCGTTGGTAAAATGTTTATCCGCTACTCGTGGGACCATATCATTGATATTGCCGACTTTCAGCAATTCTCTGCCTTTGGCGAACTATCTGTAGCTAAAGTTAATTTGTAAACACCGTGCAAAAACTTAAATACGAACGACCGTTCATTAAGAAATTGAATGCCGGCCTGATGAACAAATTTGGCACGCGCACAGAAACGCAGCCGGTAAAAGATATTGACGGCGTACCTGTAAAAACTGGTGGACCAATACGGATCGCCGTTGTTTGTGTTGTCAGAGAAACAGATCCGCCGTAATACGCGATCTGCCGTGCGGGCATTTAAAACCCGTTACCCCTCGGTACAGTTTGCCCGAGTTATAAAACCAATTACTTAAACGCCGTTTGTAATATCTTTCACCAGAAGGTAGTTGGGCCGAGGTCGTATCGGGAGTAGAATACCGTAAGGCTTTAGGCAATAAGGTCCCCGGCCCGCAAATTATATTTAATGGACCCGGCAAGCAACGGCATGACCTGGTATTAGCTATTGAGAATGATTCGCTGATCCATATTGATCATTTCGACGAGTTATATACCATCCTTGAAATCTCGGGTACTATTAATAAAAAACCAAGGGTGGCTATCCGCGTAAATATGGATACCGGTGTTTACCCGTTGTGGGACCGCTTTGGTTTTAATTATGAGAACGAAGAGGCGTGGAGCGCTATCACCAAGATAGTGTCATCAGGCAAGATGCAACTGGTGGGCTTACATTGCCATATCGGCACCTTTATGCTTTCCACATCGGCCTACAGTGTAGCGGCTACTAAAATGTGTAACCTGGCTATGCGCTGCCGTAACCAGTTAAATAACCCTATTGAATATTTGGATATGGGCGGCGGCCTGCCATCAACCAATACCTTAAAAGGCGCTTATTTACCGGGGGTAGATACGGTACCTTCTATAGATGATTTTGCCGAGGCCATTACTACCGCTATTTTAGAATATGGCTTTAAGCAGGAAGAATTACCCATGCTGATTATGGAATGCGGCCGCGTATTAATTGATGATGCGGGTTATTTATTAGGCAGTGTAATTGCCAATAAACGCCTTAGTGACGGCCGCCGTGCTACTATATTGGATTTTGGGGTGAATACCTTGTTCACTTCTTTCTGGTATGATCACCAGGTTAGCCCGGCGCAGGAATTTACCCAGCATACCGAAAACATGGTGCTGTACGGCCCGCTCTGCATGAACATTGACGTAGTGCGCGAAAGCATTAACCTGCCGCTACTAAACCCCGGCGATAACCTGGTGGTACATAAAGTAGGCGCCTATAATATGACGCAATGGATGCAGTTTATTATGTGCCGCCCCGCTATTGTGCTGATAGATGAAAGCGGCCAAACCCACGTGGTAAGGCAGGCTGAAACGTTAGAATATATGGAAAGCCCGGAGCTGGTGCCAAAACATTTAAGCTTAGAAAAAGTAAATAAGTGAGAAAGCATTTAATTAATGTTGTTTGTACTGTTATAAACAGCTATGCTATCTTGTTTTTTTCGCAAAGCAAGGTGTTGGGTGTTTTGTTGTTGCTAATATCGTTTTTTAACCCGGTTGCGGGTGCTACGGGGCTGGGATGTGTATTGCTGTCAATGGCAATTGTAACTTTTATGGGTTATGATAAAGATAGTATCCGCATAGGTTTTTACAGTTTTAACTCATTGCTGCTGGGTATTGGCTTTGGCACATTTTACCTGGTTAGCCCGGCATTTTTTGCCCGGATAATTATAGCGTGTATAATAGCTACTATGTTAAGCGTTACGCTTGCATCGTCGTTTGCAAAAAAGGCATTGCCCATGCTGTCTTTGCCGTTTGTAATAACTTTTTGGTTGTTGCTATTAGCAGTAAACAGTATTTACCATATGGGTTTAGAGCAACGCAACAGCGCTGTTTTAAACGAAATAAACAATATGGGCCTGGGCAGCAGTTATGCGCTACCGGGGATATTAAGCTTTATTCACTTACCGCATTATTTAGCGTTGTTTTTAGGGCGCTAAGCGCGGTGTTGTTTCAAAACAGTGTGCTGGCAGGTATCATTATCAGTATTGGCTTACTTATACATTCAAGGATCAACTTCAGCTTATTGGTATTGGCTTTTATGAGTGCCTGTTTGCTAAACAATTTAACCAGTACCTATGCCGATGGTATTAGTTATTACCATTTAGGCAGTAACATGATAATGGCTGCCGGTGCGATAGGCAGTTTCTTTTTGATCCCGTCGGTACGCTCTTATTTATGGGCGCTGGTTAGTATCCCCATTTCTTTCCTGCTTATAAACGGATTAAGCCGGCTCTTCGGGGTTTATGATCTGCCTATATTTTCACTGCCGTTTTGCATTGTTACCTTATTATTCCTTTGCTTTTTCAGGCTGCGGATAAGCGCCGGTAAACTGCAGCTCACTATATTACAGCATTACTCGCCCGAGCGGAACCTGTATCAATATTTAAATGGTAAAGAACGCCCGGGCGATCTAAACTATTTTAACCTTAACCTGCCATTTATGGGGGTGTGGACGGTATCTCAAGGCTATGATGGCAGCATCACTCATAAAGCCGATTGGGGGAAAGCCCTTGATTTTGTTATTGAAGATGAAGAGCATCAAACCTATAAATATCCGGGTACGCGTTTGGAACATTTTTACTGTTACAATAAACCTGTTTTAGCCTGCGGCGATGGCGTTGTTGAAGAGGTAGTAAACCATGTAGAAGATAATGCCCTTGGCGAAGTAAATACTATAGAGAACTGGGGTAACAGCGTGGTGATAAAGCACCTTACGGGTTTATACAGCAAGGTATCGCACCTTAAAAAGAACTCCATAAAAGTTAAGCCCGGCGATTTTGTTAAGCAGGGCGATATGTTGGGAATGTGTGGTAACTCAGGCCGCTCGCCTGAGCCACATTTGCATTTCCAGTGCAAACAACGTCTTTTATCGGCTCAAAAACATTGGCGTACCCGTTTGCTTATTATGTCGATCAGAAAAATCAGCATAACAAGCTGCGCAGCTTTGAAACCCCGCCGAGGGAACGCAACTAAGTACCGTAACCATCAACACTACTATAAAGCAAGCCTTTAAACTCCAGCCCGGCTACATGGCTACCGTAACGGCACTAAATAAAAACCCGGAGTATTTTGAGGTTTTTACTGATGCTTTTAATCAAACTTATATCTACAGTAAAACCACCGGCGCTACCGCCTATTTTATAAACAACGGTACAGCTTTTTATTTCACCACCTTTTATGGCGATCAAAATTCGCTTTTATATTATTTCTATTTAGCCGCTTATAAAGTGGTTTTTACTACCAATGCCGATATAACGGTTACGGATGTTTACCCTTTGCAACTTACTACCGATAAACCTGCACTTTGGCTCCGAGGATATGCTGGCACCGTTTTGCCAATTCATAAAATTACGGTATACAAATTTCGCGGTAGCAAATGGCGCAGGGGTTGTAATACACGCGACACAGCATAAACTGGCTTTGGGTAGCAATAAACAAACAATGGAGGCCACCCTGCGATTAGACCGGGGCAGCATAAACGCATTTACCGTTAACATAAACAACACTAAAGTTGAAGCACAATGGGTAACAGAAAATACATTTTAGTTTTTCTTTTGGTGGCTGTTGCTTATCGCGGAAATGCGCAGTCGGTAAACACTTTCGATCAGGCGGATAGTGTTTCTAACGCGCAATATCTGGCTGGTAACTGGCAACAGCTATTAGCCACTGGTAAGGTTGCGATAGGCGCTGGTTTTGATTCGCCGGCTTTGCGGCAGCGTTTGGGTTATGCCCGTTTAATAACCGGTGATTACTCGGGTGCGTTAAAGGATTATGACGTTATTTTTAAAAACGACTCCTATAATACAGTCGCACGGTATTATGCCTATTTATGCCATAAGTATTTAAACCAGGAGTTAAGTGCATCATACAACGCTGCTTATTTAGATACCGACCAACTTAAAACCGAAAAAACCTCATCTTACGGCTTGATAAATACCGGGATTGAAAGCAGCTTAAAAGTTAATGATAATACCTATCGTGGGACATCAAGTTATACGCGGGTTTATTTAACCAACCGCCTATCATGGCGCTGGCAGTTAGAGCAGTCGGTGGCTTATTTTAATCAGTATATAACAGGCAGCACAGTGCAAATCCCCGGTGCACCCTTATTAGCGACCATCAGTAGTAATGATCAGCAATTGGAGTATTATGGTAAGGTAAGCTACAGTCTTACCGAAAATTTGCAGTTAATGGCCGCTTATCATTATTTAAATACCAATTATCAAACAGTAACCTATACCGGTAATATGGGCCTGTTTGGGATTAAATATAGTGGCGTACGTTTTACATTACAAGGTGATGTTAATATGGGTAGTTTAATTAGTAAGCATATCAATCAATACAACGTTTCGCTAATGTTATACCCTGCCGGCAACCTTAACTTCTATACCATTAGCAGGGGTTCATACATTGATCAGAATAATACCGGGACAGATGTTTTTAGTCAGATTATAGGCTACAAGCTCCTTAAAAATACCCGGGCAGAAACGTCAGGAACATTTGGCGATATGAATAATTATAATGATGCTGATGGATTGTATATTTACAATGCAATTGACCCAACAAAGCTAAGGCTGGGCGAAACCATTTTTCAACCAATAGGCAAACACTTACAATTACAATTAAATTATACGTACGAGCAGAAGCATGATGATACACATAGTTTAAACTATAACCAACACTCAATCACCGCAGGACTATTATGGAAATTTTAAAACGATTGCCCCTTATCATTTTATTAACCTTTGGCGCTGTTAAATTGCAGGCACAAACCAACGCTGTACTACAAAAAGCTTTTAAGAACAGCTATGCCGACGAGAACAATAAGAACTATACCGCTGCTATTAACGACATTACCCCTATTACTCAGAAGGGAGTTATGAATTGAATATCAGGCTTGGCTGGTTAAATTATCTCAACAAAAATTACAATGCTTCGCAAACTTATTATGCGCGGGCAGTAAATATTAAACCTAATGCGGTCGAAGCTAAGTTTGGCTATGTTAAGCCACTATCGTACCTGCAAAGCTGGGATAAGGTACGTGATCAATATAACGCCATCCTTAAAATAGATCCGCAAAATACGCAGGCTAATTACTGGCTGGGTGTTATCTATTATAACCGCAAACAGTATGATGCCGCTCTGCGCTGCTTTAAGGCGGTGGTAAATTTATATCCGTTTGATTATGACGGTAACCACATGCTGGCCTGGTCGTGCTACTTTAGCGGCCGCAAAAGCGATGCGCAGAACTACTTTGAGAAGGCGCTGTTAATTAAGCCTGATGATACTTCAAGCCTGGATGGGTTAAGCAAATCAAAGTAGTTTATCGGATTAATGTCTGCATTCGTCGATTTATCGACTCATTATTTACCTTCATCGATATTCCTGGCGGTATGGTTTAACCTGTTTATACATTTGGTTGATAATTAAATTATTAACCAATAAATCATAAACAGATGAAGACTGTAAGAACCTACTCCCTGCTGCTAATTACTGCAATTGCCGGCGCATTCACCGCCTGCCAAAAAAGTGGCGTTAATCCAACAGATACAACTACCAACCCCACTGGCCCAACAGGCATTATTGCGGTTACCACTACTACGGCCCGGCGGGTGCCACTACCACAACTACCAACGACACCGTGTTTTTGGTGAACTGCTTTGGCCCGCGCGATAAAAAAGATAGCATAGCATTTAGCGCATTGCCTGCAGCTATTGGCACTTATTTAACTGCTAATTATAGTGGTTATACTTTGGCAAAATCTATCCAGGTAACTGACGCTACTAAGGCTGTGATTAATTATATCGTTGTCATAAATTACAACGGCAGCCCTGTAGGTTTGAAATTTACTCCTGCCGGTGTATTTGTTAATGTATTAGAGCAACGTGCAGGCGATGATATTAAAGGCGGTCGTCCATTCCACCCGGGCGGTCCGTTTGGTAACCGTAACGGGCAGCATCCTGATACTGTGGCATTATCTGCTATACCAACCGTGGTATCAGGCTTCTTTAGTACTACTTATCCGACAGATACCTTATTGCACGCTGCTGTTACGCCGGATAACACTTATATCCTGATCAGCAAAAACAAAACCTTGTTTGCCACTGCAATTACAGCCGCGGGTAAATTGGTAAAACGCGTACAAATTGATGCCCTGCCTGCCAAGCATACCGCTGTATTGCAGGCAGCATTACCTGTCGCTATTGGCACTTATTTAACCGCTACTTATCCTGGTTATGTATTTGATAAAGCTTTCTCGGCAAATAACAAAAGCGGGGTGCTGGAATACACGGTATTTATAACATCAAACAATACCAAATACGCATTACGATTTGATGCGGCAGGTGTATTTGTTAAAGCATTGCCTATCCGCTAATTAATTCCCCTTATATTTAGTTTACATCAGCCCGGACTCCTGCAAAGGAAGCCGGGTTTTTTGTTGAGCGATGGTTTATCTTTATTACTTTTATGCCGTGGATATCAAACGCAAAAAGAATATAGTTTCCGTGATAGGATTTATTATAGGCATGGCTGGTGGAATTATTATTCACCACCACGGCATAGGTGTAGCTATGGGCATCGTGCTGGCCTTAGCTATGCGCGAGATCTTCGATTAGCTCATTTCAACATATAATCGAGCCGATGGCTCTTTTTTCTTTACAACCTTTAGGCTAACCTATTTATGCAATTTGGTGTCCGAATCAAAAGCAATCTCATAACCTGCCTTCTCATCAGTTTGCTCCCTGCCGGTTTTGGTATTTAATTTCAACGGTTTTTGCGATAGCTGGCTGTTTTTAAACAGGAAATTCAACTTCAGGGTATCCTTCATACCCTCCTGCATAAAGGTCCGGGTAGCATGGATAGTATCGTTTATAATTGTGCCATCAAGCGTGCCTTTGCGGCTGTCTTTTTGATAGGGTAGCCAGTTCATTTGCCCGGTTACTTTATTGCCGTGTATTACCAGTTCAACGCTGGTACTGTCGCGACCTTTTTTACTTAAAAAGCATAGCGAATATGTGGTTGGCGTATTGTTATTTACCGGCGTATCTTTGGCTTTGGCCAAAGTATCCTGGTTGATAATAGTATCTGTTTTTGTTGCGCTGCCATTCGGCGATGAACAGGCGGCTAATAATAATGTTGCCAGGCAACCTAAAGCTATTTGTTTCATAAAAGCACAACAGTAATTAAATGGTAAAAGTTTGCGGTACGCCAAATGAGCTTGCTTATTGAACTTTTCTTTTTATAGGTTTGCGTTGATGGAGCACGTATTAGATAACCCGGCCTACAACGCTTTAAACACAGGCAATGCAAACCTTGCAAACGGTAACGAACAGATAAAATATTTTAGTAAAGAAGTATCGCCGTTTATTGGTTTTAAAGAAAACCTGCCCGATAACTTTAAACAGTTGCATGTGCTGGTACCACATGGCGGCCCGGTAGGTTTTGTATCACCGGTTGAGACCACTATCCCTGCTATCTGGCATGTGCTGCATAGCGTGCCTTGCTTCCAGATGGTTTATACCGGTGATATTGTGCCAATGGAGGACACTGATTTGATTGCTCTTACCCACGACGATATCCCCCAAATGCTGGAATTGACCAAGCTTACCAATCCCGGCCCGTTTGCATCGCGAACGATTGATTTTGGCCACTATCGCGGGATCTTTGATGGCGATAAATTAGTGGCGATGGCCGGCCAGCGCATGAACCCGCTGCCTTATGCAGAAGTAAGCGCCGTATGCACCCATCCTGATTACACAGGTAGGGGTTACGCTAAACAATTGCTGCAATACCATTGCAATCGCATCATCGCTGAAGGCTATGTACCGTTCCTGCATGTCAGATGTGATAATGCCCGCGCCATAAAAGTTTATGAAAACATGGGCTTTGAAACGCGGACTAAGATGTATTTCTATATTTTGAAAAAGAGTGTTTAACTAACTGTTTTTTCATTTCGATACGTTCTCGTTTCGAAATGAAAATGCTAATTACCAACCCAAACTCACCTTAATCCCATCCGGACTATTATC
This sequence comes from Mucilaginibacter humi, assembly GCF_013087555.1. Classification (NCBI taxonomy): domain Bacteria; kingdom Pseudomonadati; phylum Bacteroidota; class Sphingobacteriia; order Sphingobacteriales; family Sphingobacteriaceae; genus Mucilaginibacter; species Mucilaginibacter humi. The sequence goes on along the minus strand of NZ_JABFCR010000033.1, from coordinate 1,106 downwards.
AAAACTTAAAAACAGCGTTTTTGAAGATACATCCCACAAGGATTTAACATCAGTAATAGTCTGACCTTTGCTATCAGTTAACGTGATGTTTTTAGCTTGTGCAGGTAGCAAAATGCGCATAGCATTAACGGTGTTCGCCGGGCTTTTAGCCGTAAAACTAAATGAGCGCGCACCAACCTGCTCGTCATATTGCCTTGATGCCGATGCCAGCACTTGTGGCTTGGTTTTGTTAGCGACACGCTTAATATCGATCAAATATGATTGCTCGCCGGGGTTAACTGTTTTTCTGCAAGTACCGGTAGTGTGGGGTCGAACAGGTCAATAACCGGGCCTTTAACTACGTATGGCTTGGTATCGTCATTCTCATTCATTACTGCAATGATATCATACGGCCCGCGCTCTAAATACAGGTTATTTTTGATGGTTAGCTTTCCGGCTTTGGCATCAACCTCATAAGCCTGTTTTACGGTGTTTAAGTAGCTGCCATCATTATTTACCTGCATTACAAAATCTTTCGGGTTTTCGCGGATAACGTAAACCGTACCCAAGCCAACTTTATATTTCTGTTTGCCACTATTGGCGTTAATGCCCAATAATTTAAACAGGTGTTGCGATGGTGCGGTGTAGCTATTGCCCTTCGTGTTCCACCATTCTAAAACGGTTTGGTACGGGTCGTCATCTTTACCGACATAGATCAGCTCGCCGCCTTTTTTTACCCGGCCGCTAATTGCTCATGTACTGGGCGCTGTTCGGTTTCATGTTCGAATAGCTCATCACCAAAACCTTAATATCTTTTAAAGTAGCGGCGTAACCTAAGTTTTCCATATGTACGGTTTGTACCGGGATGCCGCGTTTAACCAATGGCAGGGTTTGACCATAGAATATGGAGAACTGCGGATCCTCAAAGCCATTATGCGTAGGAAAACGCTGAAACATCAGCGAGTTGCTCATTAACACCCCAATGCCATTAACGCCTGTTACTTTATTGGTTGATACCGGCATGTTGTTCAGCGAGTTTACCATCACCTGCATCTGGGTTGAATAGTATTTGGGAATATACACGCTCGAATCGCTGTTGGCCATTTTATATTTTCCGGTATAAATTC